>CADBXH010000078.1:8857-9727 GCA_902798605.1 uncultured Ruminococcus sp.
CAACCTTCAAGTGCCTAAACGCCTGCAAAGCCGCTCTCAAGATGGGCGGAGCTGCGACGGCGATAGCCAACGGCGCCAACGAGGAAGCAAATATGCTGTTCAGAAACGGCAAGATCAAGTTCCTCGACATCGGCGAGCTGGTAGAGGGCGCGGTAAAAAATGTAGAGAATTTTGTGCCTCAGTCGGTAGACGAGGTCATAAAAGCCGACAGCCTTGCGCGGCAGTATGTTAAAGACATAGTAGGAAAGACAAGGTAGGGTAATTTTGAAAAGATTTGCGGAATAATTTATGGAGTTGACAATAGTTTAATGCAAATTTTAGTAACGATAGCACTTATAGTAATAGGAGTCCTTTTATTTGAGTTTATTATTTTCGCTCATGAATTCGGACATTTTATAACCGCCAAAAAATCAGGCGTTCAGGTCAACGAGTTCGCTCTCGGTATGGGACCTAAGATTTTCAGCTTTAAAAAGGGCGAGACTCAGTATTCGCTCAGACTTTTCCCGATAGGCGGCTACTGCGCAATGGAGGGCGAAGATCAGTCAAGCGACAATCCCCGCGCGTTCACCAACGCTAAGATCTGGAAGCGGATGATAATAATCGTAGCCGGCGCGTTTATGAACTTCGTTGTCGGATTTATCCTTATGTTCATCGTGGTAGTCCAGATGCCCGCGGTCGAATCCACCACAATCAAGGATTTTGCGCCGTACGCATACACCGCGAACAGCGGGATCGAGCAAGGCGATACTGTAAAATCGGTCAACGGATATCCGATTTGGAATGCAAAGGATCTGCAGTTTGCCATTCAGACACTGCAGTGTAATGAAGTCGATCCCACGTCGCTTGTGGTTTATAAAGAGGATTGCTGCT
>CADBXH010000079.1 GCA_902798605.1 uncultured Ruminococcus sp.
TCGTTACCATGATTTATTGTACCGGCTGATCTATCTCAGTGCCGTCGTTGAAGATAACCTTAATTCGCTCTTTGCTTTCCACCACTACGCATTGGAGCATTTGACGGATCAGTTCGTCGTTAAATTGCAGCGGTTGATTTTCGAGGATATCTGTCAGTCTGACGATTTCATTGACTTTGGAATCTGAGTTGGCTGAATCCTCGTCTGAATATTTGGCAAGCTCTTTGTTTAGCTTTTCTTTTTCCATAATCAGTTCGGTAAGCCTTTGTTCGATAACCAGATTGTTGTCATCATCAACGGACACCAGCGACATGGCTTTTTGGAATTCGTCATTGATTTCCGCGAGCCGGACCTTGATTTCCAACTCTCTGTCTTCGGAATCATCGCATTTCACTGTCATGGTAATGAAGGTCTTCAGCGTTTGAAGAAGTTTTGTATTCTGCATGGCGACAGTTTGAACGGCGCTCATTATGGCGCGATGCAAGTCTTCTTCGCTCATTGTTGGTGAGTTGTGACAGCGTTTCTTCCCGTAATCCAGTCGGCTGATACATCTCCATACGATTCTCTTGTTTCCGCAAGCCGTCCATGTGCATCGGCGATACGGCGTTCCGCATTCTCCGCAGACAAGCAGCTCCGTGAGAGCGTATTTCGAGGAGTATTTGCCAAGCTCGGTTTTTGTACCTACCTGTTTAACTTTCCTCAAGCCGCTTCGACGGGCTATTTCCTCCTGAACTTTGCCAAAGGTGGCTCGGTCAATAATTGCCGGATGATTGTTCTCGACATAGTATTTGGCACGTTCGCCATTATTTCGTTTTTTCTTTTTTGAGATACAGTCGACCGTATATGTCTTGTTGATTATGGCATCTCCCATATAGCGTTCATTTGTAAGAATAGAGTGAAGCGTGCCATACGTCCATCTTTCTTTTCCGCCGGGCGTCAGAATCTTTTTGTTTTGAAGATTGTTTATAATGGTCTGATGACTATCTCCAGCAAGAAAGCGTTCATAAATATATCGGATTATTTCCGCCTCTTCCGGAACAATCTCAGGATTGCCGTCATCGCCTTTTCGATAACCGAGGAAGTTTTTATAGTGGAAGGATACATTTCCCTCTCGCGCTGATTGCTCTTTTCCCCACCTGACATTCGCACTGATGTTTTCGGATTCGCTTTGAGCGATAGAGCCATAGACGGTTATGTAGAATTCAGAGCCTTTTTCAATGCTGTGAATGCCCTGTTCCTCGAAGAATACGTCCACATTGATATCTTTCAGAAGCCTTACATATTTCAGGCAGTCAACCGTGTTGCGGGCAAACCGGCTGATGGATTTCGTGATGATCATATCGATCCTGCCGCGCTTACACATACGAATCATTTTATTGAACTCATCGCGGTGCTTAGTGCTGGTGCCTGAGATGCCCTTGTCGGCGAAGATTCTTACGAGCTTCCATTTCGGTTCGGCGTTGATTTTCTCTGTGTAATATCTCGTCTGAACCTCATAACTGTTGATTTGTTCTTCCTGCTGTGTGGATACTCGGCAGTACGCTGCCACACGCTTTTGTCTGTATTTGTTCTTGATTTCTTCGCTTACGCTCACTTTTGGCGCTATGTATCTGACTACTTTTTCAGCTTGCGGCATACGCGTGCTCCTTTCTGATTGTTTGACCGTTTATCAGCTTCAAAACAACCTGTTCATCTTCGTCAAAGCTTATTGTTTCAGCCGCCATGTTGAACAGCTCTAACGGAAAGCCTTTGGGGCGATTCTGATTGTTCAGAATACATTTCAGTCGCTGTATCTCATATTTTTTTGTATCGAGATTGGCGTAATGGATAGCTGTAGCTTCTAATAGCTTTCTTCTGATTTCACTCTTGTTTAGCTGTCTCCCGTCAATCATATGCCTGATTTCATTTTCAATGCGATAGGATTCAAGAGTTATCGTCTCATCGGTATTTGAACAATGAATCATATCGGGATTATCTATGAGTAGATTGATCAGGTCACCTATTTCTCCCAGCAGAGAATCATCTGTCTTGACAACTGTCTTTCGGCAGTCTCCGTTTTGACATATCCATCTCTCGTGAATCTTGGTTCGAGGCTCATATCTGCGTTTCATCACGCTGCCGCAACACGGGCATATTGTTTCAGCGTTAAGATTGTAAATGTCGTCGGTCTTATTGACATTTTTTTGATTGTTTTTCGCATCTCTTAAGGCGTCAGCTTTTTTCAATATCTCATTGCTGATAATCTGCGGATAATCGTCGTCGCCGGAATATCGCTTATCTTCAAGAATTCGTTTTATTCTTGCCTTATTCCACCCGACTACGCCGGGTCTGTATTCTATATGCATCTTATTAAGCAGCTCTGCTATATTGAGCATTGAATCGCCTGAAAGGTATCTGCTGAAGATCTCTTTCACAATATCAGAACTTGATGCATTGATCATTATGGCACCGTTTTCATATCTATACCCAAACGGGATTGTCCTGCGCTTCACGCTGTTTACACCTCGCCTTCCTGTTTATTGTTTCTGTCAGCTCTATATCCCCGAGGAGCTTGAAACATAATTGAGAATTATTGACTACCTCAATTCTTTTAACAATTATCTCAAACAGAGCTTCATCGAACTCTGCATGCGGTTTATACTCGTCAAGGATTTGTCTTAGCGTTTTCAATTCATCAAGCATTTCATCATCTTGATTCTCGGATAACTTTTTACGACGCTCAGTTCTCAGTGTTTTGATTTTATTTTCTATTTCCGCTGCCTGCTCAGCGTATTCCGCCGAGCTGAGAACACCGTTATTGTTTAACTTTGCCAACAGATGGCTCTGAGCACATAACTGTGCGATTTCTTTGTCAATGTCTCCGATCCTGTCGTCAGTACCTCCGAATCGCTGCTGAATCCGCTCTAATTGAGCAATCAGATTATCAATTAATACCTCGCGGTTTTCTTTGAGCTTATAGGTTAAAATACTGAATGCATCGAAAACTCCGCTTTCTCTCAGTCTTTGATTTTTACATATGCAGCTTGATTTTTCAACAACCGAGGAAATCCAATAGTTTTTCCCGTTGTTTGTTAGTCTCCGGAATGCTTTACCGCATATCGGGCAGAACATCGTTTGCGTTAGTATGTGGTCAGCGTTGCTTTTTCTGACACACGCTTTTTTCTTACTTAATGTTTGCGCTGCATTGTAAATGTCTTTTGATATTATAGCAGGTCCTGCGTTTTCAACATAATACTGAGGTCTTTCACCTTTGTTCGGAATCAGGCGGAACGGAAGCGTATCTGTAGTGTATTTTTTCTGCAACAGCGCGTCGCCAATATACCTCTCGTTACCGAGAATATAGGTAATCATCGTCGTGTTCCATTTCTTCTCACCGTGCTTCTTTGGTACGCATTCGTTGTTCAGCGCATCGGCAATGCGCTGCTTCCCAACTCCCTGCAAATACATGCCGAAGATTCTGCGAACGACTGCCGCTTCTGTTTCGTTGATGACTAACTCGCCGTTGATAAGATCAAATCCGTAAGCGGGTGCGCAGCAGTTAAACTCTCCTGACTCCATCCGCTTTTTGTAGCTCCAACGCATATTCCCCGATATGGACTCGCTCTCTTGCTGAGCGATCATACCGGGGAATGTCAGAAACATTTCGCTGTTCAGTTGTGAGGTGTCGATACTCTGTTCCTCGAAGAATACGGTAACGCCGTAGGATTTCAGCAGACGCAGTGTCTGGAGCAGGTCGCGAGTGTTTCTTGCAAAGCGCGATATTGATTTGACGATGACGCGATCTATCTTGCCTTGCTCGCAGTCCTGAATCAGCCGATTCATCTCGGCGCGTTTTTTCATACTTGTACCGGATAACCCTTCATCGGCATAGATTCCAACCAATTCGAATTCGGGATGCTGCTTTTCGTAATTTGAATAATACCGCAGCTGCGCGGCGAAGGAATGAAGCTGATCCGCCGAATCGCTTGACACGCGGCAATAGGCTGCGAGACGCTGAATCTTATTCTCTTTTTTCTCTGCCGTGATTTCGGTTATTTTCATCTTTGATGACTCCTTTCTGAGATTTTTGCCTTTCGGCAACACAACAATATACGGAAGTTCGGTACAAGTCCAGAGAGAATCGGGAACTTTTCAGAATTATTTGTGCTGCTTTCAGCTGTAATAGATGTCGGTTACACCGTAATGCTCCGACAGTGACTTTTTGATCTTAGCGACCTCGTCTTCGGTGACAAGGTTCATATCCTGCAACAACTTTAGCATATTAAGGCTGTAATAAAACGAAGCCGTGTTGACTGATTTGTTTTTCATCGATGTCACTCCTTATCGTTCGCAAATATGCTTTCTGAGATTTTTGCCTTTCGGCAACACAACAATATATGGAAATTCGGTACAAGTCCAGAGAGAATCGTGGGAACTTTTTTCAGAAATATTTTGCGGTTTCAGCTGTAATAGATGTCGCTCCTTATTGTGTGCAAACCTATTGCTTGCTATGAAAGGCTCTTAATACAGAAATCGCACTTGATATTTTGAAAATCTCGCCGTCTATCATGGTGAATAAATCTACACCCTCGTTTTGAAGCTCTCCCACAACAGAAAAGGCTTGTTGAGGATTTGATGCAATTTCACAAATTGACGTCGTAACAATGCAGTCTACAAATAAGATACGGGGGATGTATGACTTGATAATGTGTTTGGCTCCGGTTTCGTTACCGATAAATACGCTTTCACCGATAATATGAAATCCATCGGCTTCGCAAACCGAACTGAACAGTTTCATCCTTGCAATGGCGATATCCTGATTCTCACCTTCCTCCGCGCGGACAAACAACCAAGCGTTTCTTTTGACATGGTCAAGTTCTTCTCCTTTTGGTTTGTTCAGTTTAATATAAGCTAAAGTGTTCATGATTTACCTCCCTTGTTTTTTAACGGTTTTTATCTATATTCAGTTTCCGGATTGAAAACAGATAAAAGCCGTCATTTGTTTGTGATAAATGCTGCCGCCTTGAAATTGGTTGCTTTGTGCCTTGTTCTAAGGCGGCAGCTTATTGTATCAATCGTTTTTGATTAAAAGTTGCTTGTATTTATCCTCAATATCCCCAAGCAAGGGAACATATCCTCCGGCTATGCCTTTAGCCTCATTGGAATCTCACCACCGCCGGGATCTCCCGCGGGCGCCCTCCTTAGTTGTGACGGTTTTTTCTCGCTCGACTTAGGACGGGACGCAAGTATCATTATTTCTTCTGCCTGTCATCGCTCGTCACGGATGCGCCGTGATGTCAAAGACTAACAGGCTGCGGCGAACAGATGCTCGCCGTAGCCCTGCTTTCTTAGCTTGCCGTATTACCGGCAGCAGAAGGAACGTAAAGGATATGCTGATATTCAATTTTCAAGGTGCTGAAGTTGTGTGTTTGATAGAGGAGCAATTTTACCCCTCTACTTTTGTATTGCTGAAAAATTTTGGGCATTGTTCAAACTTTTTTCGATTTTCTTAAAACTTTGTAATATGTTCCAAATCCGTAGGATGATTTTACTGTTACTTCATATATTTCGTACATCAGGCGTTAATAACAACAAATTGAAAATGTTCCTTAAACCATTGACATATTCGCCGGAAACGGTTATAATAACAGTATCAAGTGAATACTTGTTTTCGGTTTTCCTTGCCGAGCAAAAATGGGAGCTATCTAAAAGACGGGATCACTACCGTATAAAATAATTGTGAGTTGTTAAAGATGGGAGCCCTACCATAAATAATTGGGAGTTGTTAAAGGTGGGAGCCCTACCACGCAAATAAGGAACCGTCGGCTGTGTTGTCATAGGATGACACAGCCTTTGATTTTGGGAAACAGGAGGTAATAGAGTGAAACCGTATGAGCTGCATTTATACACAGTTGACATGAAATACATAAGAAATCTCGCGAGCGTCGATGATCATGTTCTTTCTGTTTCACCGCAGGTGGGAAAATCAATTAGACCGTTCTTAGGAATCGTTGTGTTGGTAAACGGGTGCAAATACTGTATTCCGCTTAGTTCGCCGAAAGAAAAGTATCATAGCAAGACTCAGCCTGATTTTATTAAAATTGTGGATGAGCGCAAGAAAGATAAGAATGGCGCACCAAAACTGCTTGGTGTTCTAAACATCAACAATATGATTCCGGTTGATGAGAAGCTCCTGCAAAAAATAAATCTAAAAACCAACCCGTCTGACACCTTCGAATTAAAGCATCGAAAGGGTCTATTGGTTGATGAAATCCGTTGGTGCAGAGACAATTGTGATCTGATTTCAAGAAAGACTCAACGCATTTATGATCTTGTGACACAAACCCCTGAAAAAAATCTAAGGGTAGTTAAACGTTGCTGTGACTTCAAAAAACTTGAAAAAGCATTGGACAAGTACATTAAAACTGAATAGAGTTCGTCACCTGAAGAATGCGAAAACAACGGCTGTGTTGCGGAATAACGACACAGCCGTTGTAATTATTTTGCTTTGATTATAAGCAGCTCAATCGCCGTGCAAAAGGTTCTCGTGGCAGGACGCACTTTAATCGCCAAGAAGCTTTTTTAACTTTAGCAAAATCTCTTTTTTCCACCGATGCAGTTCTGATCTTTCCATATTGAGCTTTTCACTCAATTTGCGCTCGGTCATTCTCGGTTTTGATAAGTACAAATGAAATATCATTTCCCTTTCCTCAACAGACAACGACCGAACCGCTCTGTATAACTCTTCGCGACTTATTGCGTTCATTGCCTTTAAATCAGTTCTTTCGCTTTCATCAGCTATCATTTCTTCACCTGAGAGTTCAGCGTCATCGGTTTCCAACTCACAAATAGAAATAGTTTTATATCCGGATTCGTTCTGTAAACTTCCCACATAATATTCATGGTTGAGAAATGAACGTACAGAAGCTTTCTGATTATCAGGTGCTTCAACTAATACAAGATCGCCGGATTCTTCCTCCGTGTCGGTCTTAAAGAATACCTTATTTTTTCCTTCGGCACTTTTCAAGTATTCGTAGGCTTCTGTGCCGACCAGCCTTGTGAATCGCCTTTTCTTATCCTCCGAAAAGACCTCACCGTTTTCATCTTCAATATAAACAATTTTCAAAATACTTCCTCCGTTCGATTTGAAATGTTCGAGTGTTCGATTTTTCAAATCTGAATGGAGGAGCTCTTGCCCTGAAAAAGAATAAATGCATTGTTCCTCCGCTTCGGAGTAACAACCAGCATATAAAAATAGCCGAACATCGCTCAACAGACATAGTAATGCCTTGTTGTGCGACGTCCGGCTATTTGGTGCTAGTCATACTGCCCGTTGCTCGGCTCAATGCACGATTATCTTTATATTCAATTGTTACTTACCTATCTGTAGTAATTATAGAATCCGAACCTGCCGCTTCTTTGCAGCCTTCTCAGCCTGAACGACAGCTTGATTCTTGAAATCTTCTTGCATTCGGGACACTTGATTTCAATGTACCCGTTGGTTCCCTGGATAACATCGCAGACACGAGCGTTACATTTGGGGCATCGGACTACCACTTTAGCTTTAAGCGGTATTTCATACACATGCCTCAAACCTTTCGCTATGCCGCCGTATCGGGGAAGATATCCAGTAAACTCTCGTAACCCGCAAAAATATATTCGCCTAACAATCCCTTCTTCTGCAGTCGTATGGCGAGAGCACTTTTGGAAACGCCAAACAACGCTGCCATTGCACAGAACTTCTTAAAAATCATCTTGTCCAAGATGGAATGGATTCTGTCAATCCTCTTTACGCCAAATAAACTGTCAAAAACCTTTTCGACGAATGCATCCGGCATCAGCAGCGCCGCCGCAAGCTGATTCGCCATGTACTCATCATAATCGAGGGAATAGCGGTTGTTGGCTTTCTCAAAATGCGGGAGCAGTCTGAACTTGACGGAATAATTGGCGCCGCAAACGATGTCGATAATATGATGAGCGATCTCATGCGCGATAGTAAAATTGAGTCTGCCGGCGCACCCTCTTGTGAGCGCCTCATTGATAACGATGGTTCTGCCGGACAGTTCAAGCGTGACATCCGACTGATTCGCGTCGGTCAGCGTAATATCCATATCGTTAAACGCTGTAAATCCCATGATGTCAGAATCCTCTCCTAAATCCACGAACTTCACATCCAATCCCCACATTTCAGCCAGTGTGATCGGATTCACCTTGAAAAGCTCCCAATCCACACCGATGTATTCTTTGTACTTCTGAATTGTTTGTGCAGCAAGGCTGCTAATTTCATCACTTCTAAGATATAGCATTGTCGTTCCTCCCGTTCTATTGTTTTGCCTCGACAAACCACTTGCCTTCATCCTCAAAAAGATAGGTTTCTTTGCCCGATATTGATACCGTATAACGGATACCGGTGCCGCCGACCTTCATCGCGGCACATCTTTTTACCTGAATCAAGCGGTCGATCACATAGGATTTGCCGTCCTCGAAGACCAAACTCATTGGTCTTTTTCTGCCGTCCTTATTCTCACGGACGATTACGTCTACAAATACTTTTCGCGCCATAACACACCTCATTCAAACTGATTGACAGTCATCAGTGCTCTGCCGACATATTTACCAGAGATTTTGTGTCTGGACATTTTGTAAACCTTGTTTTCACTGTCGCCGACATTAAATACGTTCAAGGCACCTTCCTTGAACGCCAACTTCCGCTGCACAAAAACAATTGAATCATCAATTACGCCCACATCACCAAATCCCCAATCATCCTTAGCGACACAGCACAGAAT
>CADBXH010000080.1 GCA_902798605.1 uncultured Ruminococcus sp.
AAACGAGATGTTCAAGCTGATAGACGCTCTTGACGACTCCTGCGACCTCGTTTTTGCGGAATATCAGGACAAAATGCACTCGGGCTTTAGAAACTTCGGCAGCAAGGTCAACGATAAAATGGCTCAGTGGCTTATCGGCAAGCCCAAAAAGCTCAAGATAATGAGCTACTTTGCCTGCAAGCGCTACGTTATCGACGAGGTTCTGCGTTACCCCAACCCCTTCCCCTACATCAGCGGACTGCTGCTGAGGGCTACTAACAAGGTCAAAAACGTTCCCGTACATCACCGCGAGCGCCTTGAGGGCAAGTCGGGCTACACCATCGGCAAGCTCCTTTTGCTCTGGGTAAACGGCTTCACCGCGTTTTCCGTCAAGCCGCTGCGCATCGCGACCATCATCGGCGTTATCGTTGCGGTGATCGGCTTTATCTACGGTATCTACGTTATTATAAATAAATTCTTCATTCATCCCAACGCCCCGTTGGGCTACAGCTCGACTATGGCTGTTCTGCTGTTTATCGGCGGTATGATAATGCTGCTGCTCGGTATGATCGGCGAATACGTCGGCAGGATCTACATCAGCATCAACCGTTCTCCTCAGTATGTTATCAGGAGAACCGTGGGCATTGGGGACAATCAAAATGGATAACAACAAGAAAAAGTTTGATATAAAAACCTTTGCGGTACTGCACTTCATACTTCTGCTCTACTCCTTTGTAGGCGTGTTTATGAAGCTCGCGTTCCAAAACGAGATGTTCTCGTTCAAGTTCTTTTTGTTCGCGGGGCTCGCTGTGCTGTTTTTGGGTATCTACGCCATCGTATGGCAGCAAGTCCTCAAAAAGATGCCGCTGACCGTGGCGTTCACCAACAAGGCTATCTGCATCGTCTGGGGAATGCTCTGGGGAGCTCTGTTCTTGGGCGACCAGATAACATGGTACAAAATACTCGGATCGCTGATAGTGTTCCCGGGCGTAGTATTGGTGGTGTCGAGCAATGAGTGACGATATGATGACGCTGATTTTTTCGGGCGTGTTTCTGTTTTCGGTGCTGATCTCCTCGATTTCGCAGATACTGCTGAAAAAAAGCGCGGACAAAACCTATGACAGCAGACTTAAAGAATACCTCAATCCGCTGGTAATAATCGCCTACGGAATGTTCTTCTGCTCAATGATGATAACAATGTACTGCTACAGATATGTAGACGTTTCGGCGGGCCCGATCTTCGAGAGCGCCGGCTACATCTTTGTCGGAGTACTCGGTTATATTTTCCTGAAAGAGAAGTTCACAGCCAAGAAGATAATCGGCATGTTGCTGATAATGCTCGGCATTGTGATATTCTCCTTCGGCGGCGATATCTATAACTCGATCGCCGGTTTATTCGCATAATTATTGCATTTAGAGGTTAGTTTATGAAAGTTGTTAACGCATTTATCACAAGGTACAAATCGGACAGGATTTTCCTTGCGGAGTGGCTGCTCGCCATCGCAACGGGAGCGTTTGTCTTTTTCACCTCGTCAACGTGGGATCTGCAAAGCCTTACCCAGTGGTCGGTAAACTTCTGGCACGTTCTGTTCGGCGAGGGCGGATTAAGAAACTTCTATGAGTACACGGCTGAAAACGTATGGACGGTGCACCACAAGCATATGGGCTCGGAGCTTATGTCGGTACTGCCGTGGTCGGTGTGGAACTTCCCGCTTTTCCTAATAGAAAAGTTCACGGGTCACAAAATAGTCGACTCGGCGTGGATGCTGACCTACTCAAAGTTTTTCCTTGTAATAATCTCGGTCATCACAATGATCTACGCGAAAAAGATCACCGTTTTGATCACGGGCGACAAAAACAAGGGTATCTGGGCGGCTTTTCTTTCGGCAAGCTCGATCTACCTGTATATCTCGGTCTGCTATTCCGGACAAAACGAGATTTTTATGATCTGCGCCTCGGTGATCGCGGTACACTGCCTGTTCAAGAAAAAGTTCAAATGGTTCATCTTCTGGTCGGCGCTGACGATCGCTATAAAGCCGTTCTTTGTACTGGCGTATTTGGCGATACTGCTGCTGATCGAAAAGAAGATATACAAAATATTCATCAAGCTGGTGATCGGACTCAGCGGAATGATAGTTCAAAAGCTGTTCTTCTACGGCGCGCCGGGATATGAGGAGAGTATGAACACCGGACCCGCCAAGCAAATGCTCGAGGATATGTTCCCCGGCAACCTCAGCACGGCGTTCGGCCCCGTATCATTCTTCGCGATATTCTTGATATTGACATATATCTACGCTTATACCCGCGACTTCAGCTATGAGTCGTTCACGACCGACAGAGTAAGAACGGAAAAATGGGTCATTTATGTCATCTGCCTTGTTTATATGAACTATGTAATGTTCTCTCCGTTCTCATTCTACCGCATAGACGTCCTTGTTCCGTACCTCTTTATCCTGATCGTTCAAAACGAAAAGATGGTATTCTACAACGGATTGTTCGACTTTGCGATGCAGCTGTCGCTGATGATAAAGCTCATCCTGCGCGGCTCGCAGATGTTCCAGATAAGATTCGTAAACAAGTCCCCCGTTCAGCGTTTGATCGGATACACGGTCAAGTATCAGGACGAGGGCAAATATATGAACATCGACAACTACCTTGCCGATAAAGACGAGCTCTACGATCACATCCAGCCGCTGTTCTCGGGAATCGCGGTGCTTTGCGGAATATTGCTGCTCGTGTTCAACCACCCGGAAGAGAAGTACACGCTCAAGATGAACGCCGAAAAGCGCTGCAGAGCGTTGCTGTGGCTGAGGACCATCATCATCCTTCCCTTCGCGGTATTCTGTTTATATCTGTTTACAATGGCTCCCGAAAAAGTCTACAGCTAAAAGTGTATAGTTAGGAGATGACAATATGAAAGGTATTATTCTTGCAGGCGGCAGCGGAACAAGACTGTATCCGATGACGCAAAACGTAGCAAAACAGCTTTTGCCGATCTACGACAAACCGCTTATTTACTATCCGCTCTCTATCTTGATGCTGTCGGAGATCAACGAGATCCTCGTTATCTCGACCGAAAAGGACACTCCGCTTTATCAAAACCTTTTAGGCGACGGCTCGCGTCTCGGCATCTCTATTCAGTATGCTGTTCAAAAGGAGCCTAACGGACTTGCCCAGGCGTTCGTTATAGGCGAGGACTTCATCGGCGACGACAACGTCTGCCTCATCCTCGGCGACAACGTTTTCTACGGACAGAACTTCCCGAATATGCTGCTCAGAGCCAAGAGCAAAAACTCAGGCGCTACTGTTTTCGGCTATCCCGTTAACGATCCCACGGCGTTCGGCGTTGTTGAGTTCAACGAAAACGGCAAGGTCATCTCGATCGAAGAAAAGCCCGAGCATCCCAAGTCAAACTACGCTGTTCCGGGAATTTACTTCTACGACAACAAGGTAGTCAAGTACGCCAAGGAGATCGAGCCCTCGGCAAGAGGCGAGTATGAGATCAGCTCGATCAACAGCATTTACCTCGAAAACGGCGAGCTCGACGTTGTTCTGCTCGGCAGAGGAATGGCTTGGCTCGACACCGGAACACCCGACGGTCTGCTCAAGGCTGCGGAATTCGTTCAAACGATCCAGTCTATGCAGGGCTTGTATATCAGCTGTATAGAGGAGATCGCGTGGCGCAAGGGCTACATCAATTCCGAGCAGCTTGAGGCGCTCGGTCACGAGCTTGAAAAAACCGATTACGGTCAGTATCTTTTGAATCTGGCGAAAAACAAAAAATAAATAAGGGAGATCAATACTATGAAAAACATTCTCGTTACAGGCGGAGCGGGCTTTATCGGCTCTAACTTCGTACACCATATGCTCAAAAATCACGACTACAACATCATCAATATCGACTCGCTCACATACGCGGGCAACCTCGATAACCTCACCGACGTCGAAAACGACAGCAGATACACCTTTTTGAAGGTCGATATCCGCGACCGCGACGCTATCACCGAGATTTTTGAGAAATACGACATCGACACCGTTGTCAACTTTGCGGCGGAGTCGCACGTTGACCGTTCTATCACAGACCCCGAGATCTTCCTTACGACAAACGTTATCGGCACACAGACTCTGCTCGACGTCGCAAAGAAGTTCTGGAAGATCGATCCCGACGACAAGTATTCGACCGAGTACAAGGACGGCGTTAAGTATCTTCAGGTTTCTACCGACGAGGTTTACGGCGCGCTCGGCAAGACAGGTATGTTTATGGAGACAACTCCCCTCTCGCCCAACAGCCCCTATTCGGCTTCTAAGGCGAGCGCGGATATGGTAGTAAGAGCGTATCACGAGACCTTCGGTATGCCCGTCAACATCACACGCTGCTCCAACAACTACGGCCCCTATCAGTTCCCCGAGAAGCTCATCCCGCTTATGATAAACAACTGCAAGAGCGGCAAGCAGCTCCCCGTATACGGCGACGGTATGCAGATCCGCGACTGGCTGCACGTATCAGACCACTGCAACGCGATCGACACCGTGCTTCATAAGGGCGTTATCGGCGAGATCTATAACATCGGCGGCAACAACGAGAAGGCGAACATTGAGATCGTCAAGCTCATCATCAAGACGCTCGGCAAGGACGAGAGCCTTATCAAGTACGTAAAGGACCGCCCGGGTCACGACAGACGTTACGCGATCGACAACACAAAGATCACAACACAGCTCGGCTGGGCGCCCAAGTACACCTTTGAGCAGGGCATCGCCGAGACGATCGACTGGTACCTCAATAACGAGGAGTGGATGAACAAGATCACCTCCGGCGATTATATGAAGTACTACGATAAGATGTATAAAAAAGCGTAAGTCGTGGCGACGACACCGCAAAACGGGACGGATAAGTCGGCAAAACCGGCAAACACGGATTCCCGAAGATAAACATCATATAACACTAAGAGTTGAGAGTTTTCTAATTCTCAACTCTTTTTTTAGTTTGTAACGCAGTATTTTCCCTATATATTTAAAGGCTCCCCTGTCGCTTGTTACGGGGGAGCTGGCGCGAAGCCTGAGAACTTAATATACGATATACGCTGAGTTTAAATAACAAATCTGTTTATATAAAAATTCTAACTTATGAGGCTTCGTGACTGAGGGGGCGGAGCTTATGTTTATACCACGTTATCCGTTACAGTGTCAAATTTTGCGCCTTCGTCGCCACGACCTTGCGCTAATTGACACGAAGCCCCCTCCGTCATTTTGCAAGCAAAATGCCACCTCCCCCGAAGTGCACGGCACGTCGGGGGAGGCTTTAAATTATTCTCAATTCAAAAAAGCCTGCTTCCAAGCAAATCGCTTGAAAACAGGCTACCTGTTAATTACACACCATTAATTGTTAATTTCTCTGCGCTCCGCAGCTTTCACAGAATTTTCCCGTGTTGGTTGCTCCGCAGCTCGGGCAAACCCAGCTTCCGCCCTGTTGGGGTTGCTGTGCATAGCCCTGCTGAGGCTGTTGCTGCTGATTGAAGCCCTGCTGACCGTACTGCTGCTGAGGTTGCTGATTAAAGTTCTGCTGACCGTACTGCTGCTGCGGCTGCTGATTGAAGCCCTGCTGACCGTACTGCTGCTGCGGCTGCTGATTAAAGTTCTGCTGACCGTATTGCTGCTGAGGCTGCTGATTAAAATTCTGCTGACCGTACTGCTGCTGAGGCTGCTGATTGAAACCCTGCTGACCGTACTGCTGCTGAGGCTGCTGATTAAAGCCCTGCTGACCGTACTGCTGCTGAGGCTGCTGGTTGAAATTCTGCTGACCGTACTGCTGCTGCGGCTGCTGATTAAAGCCCTGCTGACCGTACTGCTGCTGCAGCTGCTGATTAAAATTCTGCTGTCCGTACTGAGGCTGCTGATTGAAGCCCTGCTGACCAAACGCCGCGCCGCCCATAGCCGCGCCCATATTGTTGCCCATATTGCCCATAGGAGCGTTGCCGTTGAGCGCTGATACGATCTCGTTCGCCTGCTGCTCGCAGCGCCTGAACTCCTCGTTGTAGCGGCTCTCGGGTCTTTCGTCCGTCAGCTCAAACTCGATCTCGTTAAAATACGGAGAATTTACGTTTATGTAAATCGTGATTTCATACTCGCAATCGTATCTGGGAGGATTATAGGACTGTCTGTGACCCTCTGAATCCTCGCGGAAGATCTCGCTCTTGTGCTCCTCTACCTCATAACGCGCGCTGCTGACCTGAGAGATGTCGATAATATCGGCGTTTTCTGTCCTGTAGTCGCTCTTTCTGCTTACAACGAACTTACCCTGAGCGTCGTCGATATAAACCTTTGTGTTGTTTCCGAGCACACGGGTAGCGTTAAAATAGTTGAGGTTCTGTCTGTTCTGCTCACGATAGGCGAGCTGAGCCTTTATGTCCTCAAGGGTGGATTTTTTGCGTCCCGTAAAAAAAGGAGACAGCTTGCCCGCACACTTGCTGCAAATATTTCCGTCCTCGAGTTTTCTGTTGCCTAAAAGTCCGATTTTTTCACCGCAGACGTCGCAGTATTTCTTTTCAAAAAGTCCCATAACTTATCTCCTTGTGTTTTATTTTTCAGGGGCTATCTCAATTCCGCTGATGATTTTCTGAACCTCGGGGTCGTTGATATCAACGCCCAGATAATTGATGACGATAGTGCCGTTCTTTGCCGTGCCGAAAAGCGAGTTTTGACCCTCGTTGGGATAAATAGCGAAGTACAGTTTATCGCCGATCGTTACCGAGTCGGTAGAATAGCCCATTCCCTTTGTGTCGTTAAGGTTTTGAGCGCTGTTGAAGAGATCCTCTGCCGAAATACTGTCGCAGCCGAACTGGATATAAGTTTTGTCCGCGTCCTTCTCGGTGCCCTTGATATAGGTGATGAACTCTCCGCTTTCGTCAGGCTTGACGATCCATCCGGTGGGAGCGGCGTCGCCCGAGAGCCTGCCGCGAACAACCGCCTTGATGGGCGTAACATCCGACTGATCGTTTTTATCATTTCCATCTACATGAGATATCTCTGTTTTTCCTTTGCCTTCGCTTTCGGAATTGCAGCCGCAAGCCGCCAGTGACAGCGCAAAGCAAGCGCAAAGTACGATCGCAAAAATTCTTTTAATCATTTTCCATTATCCTTCCTAAATAATTAATTTTTCAGTTGACTTTTAAATGTTCCGTAACAACCTAAACATAGATGACGATTACTGTCGGGCAAGCGAGCTTTCCTAAAATGCCGAGGTATCTTCTCGAATTGGATGCAACGTCACGTTGCCGAATTGGATGCAACGTCACGTTGCCGTCACGTTGCCCAAGGGTTACTGCTTTCCGGAGAACGAATACCTACGAGCAAAAACTGCTCCCAAAGGTACCACTTGCCGTCCTTGGCGAGCCTTAATAAAACCTCTCTGGGGTTATCTGCTCCGCCCGAGCGGATAAAAAGCTTGGCATAGCCTTGGTTTTGGTACGAATACGGGTTCTCGCTTACCGCGATGGTGTACGGCTGCGACGGCAAATAATCGTTTTGCGGAGTCGCACCGTTAAAATACGACCTCGGCACATAATCGTGATCCATACAGCGATCCCTTATGAATTGCCGCTCATACGGGCTGAGAGTACCGGGTCCCTTTAGGAACTCGAGCATTTGATAACACAGCTCTTTGTCCTGAGGATAAAAGCAGAGCGCAAGCACGGTGAGCGCCGCCGTATCAAACGGATTTTGCAGCGCCGCCTGCGGCAGAGCTTTGAATTCTTCAAGTTTTTCGGGCAAACGCTCAAAGGTTACGCTGACGGTTTTGTTCTGCCCGCCGGCGCTTTGAACAGCGTTACCCGCCTTGTTTGTAAGATTATCAAAAAGCCCCATACCGTCACCCTCTTTGCATATATAATTATTATACGATAAAATCGGCAAAATTACAATACCATTTTGCAAGAATTATAAAAGAGTTAAGAGTTATTTAAAGCCTCCCCTGACACGCGAAGCGTTTTAGGGGATGTGGCGCGCCGCCCAAGCGGCGTGACGGAGGGGTTCTGCTTTCCGACATCGCAAGTTTTACCTACAATTATCAATTAAAAAAGCCGCCTCGCTCCAAAAGGAGCGAAGCGACCGTTCATTTGTAAATACTTGGTTTTAAGCTAACAGCAATTAAACTCTTAACTCTGATTTAGCCGAGCTCTGCGAAGTATTTGATTGTTCTAACCATCTGGCTGGTGTAGGAGTTCTCGTTGTCGTACCAAGAAACAACCTGAACCTCGTACAGATCGTCAGCAACCTGTGAAACCATTGTCTGAGTAGCGTCGAAGAGTGAACCGTATCTCATACCGATAACGTCTGAAGAAACGATGGGATCCTCGTTGTAGCCGAAGGACTCGGAAGCCGCAGCCTTCATAGCAGCGTTGATGCCCTCTACGGTTACGTCTGTGCCCTTAACA
>CADBXH010000081.1 GCA_902798605.1 uncultured Ruminococcus sp.
CGTTAACGGTAACCGCGGCAGGAGCAGCCGCTGATGTCTGAGCCTTTTCGAGCCTTACCTTTTTATCATCATCTTTGACCTCTAATACTGAAAGCGAGGATTCCTCGAGCAGGGCGATCAACTCTTTTATTTCATCTATATTGAACATACTGACATCCTTTCGGTAAACTTTATATCTTCTTAAATACCACGCAGGCGTCGTGTCCGCCAAAGCCGAGGTTCGTTGAAGCCGCAACATTTACGTCGCGCTTTTTGGCTGTCTTGGGTGTGTAATCGAGGTCGAGTCCCTCGTCGGGCTCGTCGAGGTTAATAGTCGGCGGGATCATTCCGTCGTCGATCGCCTTTACGGCGGCGATAGCCTCGATCGCGCCGGTCGCACCGAGCATATGACCTGTCATAGACTTGGTCGAGCTGATGCTCGCGTCATACGCCTTGTCGCCGAGAGCCGATTTGAACGCCATAGTCTCGGTAAGGTCGTTGAGGTGTGTGCTTGTACCGTGGGCGTTGATGTAGATCTGAGCGTCCTCGGGGACATTCGCCTCGTCAAACGCGATCTTGATCGCTCTCGCGAGTCCCGCGCCCTCGGGGTCGGGAGCTGTAATGTGGTGAGCGTCGCAGGTGTTTCCGTAACCTGCGAACTCAGCGTATATCTTGGCGCCGCGAGCTTTTGCGTGCTCGTATTCCTCAAGGATGAGGATACCCGCGCCCTCGCCCATTACAAAACCGTCGCGGTCCTTGTCAAACGGACGCGAAGCCTTTTTGGGGTCGGGGTTGGTCGAAAGCGCCTTCATATTCTGGAAGCCCGCTATCGTCAGCGGAGCAGTCAGCGGAGCAACTACCGCCTCGGCTCCGCCCGCGATGATCGCGTCTGCGTAACCGTCCTTGACGGCGTGGAACGCCTCGCCGATAGAGTTAGTCCCGGTAGCGCACGCGCTCATTACCGAGAGGGTCACGCCCTTGGCGTTAAAGCGGATAGCCGCGTTGCCCGTGGCGATGTTGCCGATCATCATCGGGATAAAGAACGGAGAGACCTTGCGAGGTCCGCCGTGGTCGAGTCCTAAAGTATTATTTACAAAGGTTTGAAGTCCGCCGATTCCCGCGCCGATGTAAACACCGAAGCGGTTCTCGTCGATATTGCCCATAATACCGCTGTCGTCCACCGCCTGCTGAGCCGCCGCGAGGGCGTACTGGCAGTAGATATCGAGCTTTTTGGCTTCTCTTTTTTCAAAATATTTTTCGGGCTCAAAGTCCTTGACCGTGCCCGCTATATGTACCTTGAAGTCGCTCGTGTCAAACGCGGTTATCTCTTCGATCCCGCAAACGCCGTCGAGCATATTCTTCCACATCGTTTCGATGTCGTTACCAACGGGGCTTACCGCTCCGAGTCCGGTCACTACAACTCTTCTGCTCATAATAAACCTCCGTTATATCGCGAGTCCGCCGTCAACGCGGATGACCTCGCCCGTTACATAAGCCGCCTCGTCCGAGCAGAGGAAGGCTACTACGTTCGCCACGTCCTCGGGAGTGCCGATTCGCTTTGCCGGGATCTGCGCCTTCATAGTTTCCTTGACCTTGTCGGGGAGCACGTTTGTCATATCGGTTCCGATATATCCGGGAGCAACGGCGTTGACCGTAACGTTCCTGCCCGCGAGCTCGCGCGCAACAGACTTTGTGAGTCCGATGATGCCCGCCTTTGAAGCGGAATAGTTTGCCTGACCCGCGTTGCCGATAAGACCGACTATCGAGGATGTGCTGACGATCCTGCCGCCGCGGTTTTTCATAAAGTGCTTGTAGAAATGCTTGATCATATTGAATGTGCCCTTGAGATTGACATTGATAACAGCGTTAAAGTCGCTCTCTTCCATATTGAGCACGAGCTTGTCGCGGGTGATTCCCGCGTTGTTGATGAGGATATCGACCTTGCCGAATTCCTCGATGACCTGCTCCGATACCGCCTTTGACTTTTCAAAGTCCGATACGTCGCAGAAATACTGCTCTACCTTTGTGCCGTACTGCTCGAGCTCCGCCTTTGCAGCCGCGCCCTCGCTCTCGTCACCGACATAAAGCACAGCGATGTTAGCGCCGCCCTCGGCGAGCTTCTTTGCGATCGCGAGTCCGATTCCTCTTGAGCCGCCTGTGATGACGGCAGTCTTATTCTTAAAATCCATAACTTTTCCTCGTTTCTTTACAGCTCTAAAGCCGCAATATCTGCGGGTGTTTCTATTTTGAACGCCTTGACGTCGGCGTTTATTCTCTTGATAAGTCCGGTAAGGGTCTTGCCCACGCCGACCTCGATAAAGGTGTCGACGCCGCTTTCTATCATATTCTCAACAATGCTCTGCCAGCGCACGGGGTTTTCTACCTGCGCCTTTACAAGAGCCTTGAAGTCTCCCTCGTAGGGCTTTGCGGTGACGTCGGAATAAATCTCGATTTGGGGCTGTTTGAACTCAACGCCCTGCATATACTCCGCAAGTCCTTCCGCCGCCGCTGCCATAAACGGAGAGTGGAACGCTCCGCTGACCGCGAGCAGCTTTGCCCTGCCGCCGGCTTCTTTTACAGCCTCGCAGAACGCCTCGGCGTTTTCGCTTGTCGTGGCAACAACCGTCTGAGCGGGAGAATTGTAGTTTACGGGATATGTTTTGTCGAATTTCTCACAAATCTCCTCGACCTTTTCGGGCGGTATTTTCATCACCGCCGCCATAGCTCCGGGGTTTTCCGTCGCCGCCTTGTCCATCAGCTCTCCGCGCTTGCAGACGAGCTTGAACGCCTCTTCGTCGGTCAAAATCCCCGAGAACGCCAGCGCCGCGATCTCTCCGAGCGAGAATCCCGCAACGCAGTCGGGCTTTATCCCCTTTTCTTCAAGCGCGCGCGCCGCCGCCAGATCGGCGGTAAAAACGCACGGCTGGGTGTTTATCGTCCTGTTGAGCTCCTCGGGTGTGCCCTCAAAGCACATCTTTGAGGTTCCTTCTCTGACGGAATCCGCCATATCGTAGACCGCTTTAGCCGCGGGAGAAGCCGAATAAAGCTCGCTGCCCATTCCGCTGTACTGGGCGCCCTGTCCGGAAAAAACAAATGCTATTTTACCCATTTTGACGCTCCGTTCAATACTTCCTCAGCCTGCGCGAACATCTCGGTGATGATCTCGCGCGAGGTCTGTTCTTCTTTTACCATTGAGGCTACCTGACCTGCCAACACGCAGCCGTTCTTGACATCGCCCTCACGGGCGGCGATCCTGAGAACACCCGTAGCCATCTTTTCGAGCTCCTCGTCCGAAACATTTGAGGAGTCGTACTCCGCCTTTTGATACTGTCTTGTAAAGGCGTTTTTGATAGAGCGCACGGGATGTCCGAGGCGCTTGCCGGTCACTACCGAGTCGATATCCTTAGCCTTTAATACCTTGTCCTTGTACTCCTGAGCGATGGTACATTCCTTTGCTACCAAAAATCTGGTGCCGACCTGAACGCCGACCGCGCCGAGCATAAACGCCGCCGCGAGCTGTCTGCCGTCCGCGATACCGCCTGCTGCGATAACGGGGATAGACACCGCGTCAACTACCTGCGGTACGAGAGCCATCGTTGTGAGCTCACCGACATGTCCGCCGCTTTCGCCGCCCTCGGCTATAACAGCAAAGGCTCCGAGCTTCTCCATCCTTCTTGCGAGGGCTGTTGAGGGAACTACGGGGATGACCTTGATGCCTGCCGCAAGCCACTTTTCCATATATTTACCGGGATTTCCGGCGCCTGTCGTTACGACCTTGACGCCCTCTTCAACAACAACGTCCGCAACCTCGTCGGCAAACGGGCTCATAAGCATAATGTTGACGCCAAAGGGCTTGTCGGTCAGTTCCTTGCACTTTTTTATCTCGTCACGGAGCTGCTCTCCGTTTGAGTTCATCGCCGCTATGAGCCCCAAGCCGCCCGCGTTTGAAACGCCCGCGGCGAGAGAAGCATCGGCTACCCAAGCCATACCTCCCTGAAAAATCGGAAATTCCAATCCGAGGCTTTGGTCGATTACCGTAGATATCATATGTACATTCTCCTTTTCCGGCGAAAAAATTCGGTAAAAACCGCATAATTTCGCGCAAAATATTGTTATTTCCGAACAAGTAAAAATCGGGTTTTTAAACTAAAAATATAATTAGCGCATTATTAAATTTATCATACCGCAAAACGGCAAAAAAGTCAATCAAAAAAGTTAAGAGTTATGAGTTATGAGTCGTGAGTTATTTGTTTAATTCGCCTAATAACGTCAGCTATTCAAATCGAGTCAGAGCTATTTAACTGCAATAATCCTCTATCGCTTTTTGCAGCTCCTTTTCGCCGCTGACCTTTACTCCCTTTTCGAGCTCGTCCCTGTCGATTTCCGGCAGGGTGTTGGCGTAGGTGTCCGTCACGATGAACGGTTTTTCTTCTCCCTCAATAAACACAGCGACCCTGCTGTTTTCTATGCTGATAACAAACGCTTTTTCCTCTGTCACGGTCTGTTCGACGCCGGTGTTTTTCGCCGCTGCCGGACCCGTTGCGAGCGCACTTATCAGCACGCAGCTTATCAACACTACTCCTGTTACCGCGATCAAAATCATTTTTTTCATAAGCAAATCCCTCCGCAAAACTGTAGCTTTGGGTTTATTTTTTCACAAAATCAACATAATATTCACCCTTTTACATAAAATTAGACCACGTACAACAGATATTTTCTAATATAAAATTAAAATTAGATATTTATTTTTCTTTATAAAAGTGCTATAATAAGTTATAAATACGCTTTTGTAAGTTTTACGGGAGTCTGTATAAATTATAAACATAAAATTTTTTACACGAACAGAGGTAAAAATATGCGTAACAAACGTGAAACAGATATCAGCAACTACACGGGCAAAATACCCGAGCTTGCTCCGGAAAAAAAGAAAAGCGAAAGCGGAGCCGCGCGATTTTTTAAAGCGATCGGTAAATTCCTTTTGACGGTGTTCTCTATTTTATTGATAGCGGGCGTTATTACGGGAGTGTCGCTTTCGATCTACATCTTTACTCTGGCTAACGAGCCGACGGGCATCGACCTGAAGGCAAAGTCGATGAACCAGACAAGCCGAATCCTTGTAAAGGATCAGAAATCGGGCGAATTTGTTGAAAAGCGTAAGCTTTACAGCACCGAGAACCGTATCTGGGTTAGCAACCAGGACATCCCCGCTTATATGAAGGAAGCCCAGGTCGCGATCGAGGACAAGCGTTTCTACGAGCACAACGGCGTTGACTGGCAGCGTACGCTCTCGGCTATCGCCACCCTTACGACCGGCTCAGACTCATACGGCGGATCAACGATCACCCAGCAGCTCATCAAGAACATAACCGATGACAACGAGGTTTCCATCAACCGTAAGCTGCGCGAGATATGCAAAGCGCTGAAGCTCGAAAAAGAGTATACAAAGGATCAGATCCTTGAGGCGTACCTTAACGTTGTAAACTTCGGCAACAACTGCCAGGGCGTAGAAGCGGCAGCTCAGCTTTACTTTGGCAAGAGCATAAAGGACTGCACGCTCGCCGAATGTGCCGCGATCGCGGGTATCACTCAGAACCCCTCGCAGTATAACCCGTTGATCTATCCCGAAAACAATCAAAAGCGCCGTGAGCTTATCCTTGCCGAAATGCATGATCAGGAGATCATCACCGACGAAGAGTACGAAAAGGCAAAAAAGGAAAGCGCGAATATGAAATTCGTCGGCTTCAAGGCTCCTAACGAGGATGAGGATGAGGACGAAGACGCTGATAACATTCAGAACTGGTACGAAGACCAGATCGTATTCGATCTCAGACGCGACCTTGCCCAGTACTATAATATCAGCGAAGGCGCGGCGTCGGAGAAGATATATACCGAGGGTCTTAAAATATACAGCGCAATGGACGAGAGTATGCAAAACTACATCGAACAGGCGGCGCTGAATATGGACAAAGGTCCCGACCCGGACCTCCAGATAGGCTCGGTCATGATGGGCTTTGACGGGCGGGTGATCGCAGCCGTCGGCAGCTCTAAACGAAAAACCGGTGACCTTGAGCTTGACAGATCGACCCATTCCGTGCTGCAGCCCGGTTCTGCGATCAAGCCGCTGTTTGTATATCCGATAGCGATAAACACAAAACAGCTTTACTACTCGTCGACCGTGCTCGATGAACCGATCGACAAGTATGAGGCCGACGCCAACGGCAACTATATCTCGGGTCCGCGTAACGCCTACGGCTCTTACTTTGGCAATATGCTTTTGCCCGACGCGATCGAGTACTCCTCAAACGCGACCGCGGTACAGGTAATGGAGCTTATCGGCGGTCCGTCCGTGGCGTATGAGCAGGCGGTTACAAAAATGGGCTTTGAACACCTTGACCAGGAAGACGCGAATATGACCGGTGCGCTGTCTATCGGCGGTATGCGCGGAGGCGTTACCGTCAGAGAAATGGCGGCGGCTTACGCGTATATGGGCAACGGCGGACTTTACTACAAGCCCTATACCTACTACTATGTGACAGACAGCGAGGACAACATTATTATAGATAACCGCGAGCAGGTCCCCAAACAGGCTTATACTGCCGAGACCGCTACGATCATGAACAGGCTGCTCCACTACAATGTAGAAAACAGCCAACACACCCGCGCGGTATACGCAAAGATACCCGGCTGGGATATCGTGGGCAAAACAGGTACGACCAACGACGATAAGGATGCATGGTTCTGCGGACTTTCTCCGTACTGCGTAATGGCCACCTGGACAGGCTTTGACAGTCCGGATACTATTTCGGATACTACACATTCTGCCAAGTTCTTCGCGACGGTAATGGGCGAATACCTGAAAGGCAGAGATCAGAAGAAATATCAGACGTCACCAAACGTTATAGCGGCGACATATAACCCGATATCCGGTCTTATTATCTCGACCGAAGATATTCAGGGCAAGTATATAGGCTACTACACCGAGGATAATATGCCCGCGTTCGGTTCGCCGTATTACGGTGATGTATCCTATGGAGACAACAGCGGCGGCGACTATGGCGACGGTTACTCTTCCGATTACGCCGGCGGTGACGGCGGCGGTGGCGCTGAAAGCGCAGCCGGCGGTGGCGGTCAAGCTTCCGACGCAGGTGGCGGTGCCGACAGTTCTGCTGCGGGCGGAGGAGACGGTCAAGCTTCCGACGCAGGAGGCGGCGGTGGCGGCCAAGGTTCCGACGCAGGTGGCGGCGGTGGCGGCCAAGGCTCCGACGCAGGCGGAGGCGGTCAGGCTTCCGGAGGAGGCGGCGCAGGCGGCGGCGAAGGCCCCGGCGGCGACGGCGCGCAGGCT
The DNA here is from genome assembly GCA_902798605.1 of uncultured Ruminococcus sp. Next base: position 7,322 of record CADBXH010000081.1, read on the forward strand.
CAATAGAGCTTTGTCAGGCTAATTATATTTTAGCTATTACAGAAAGGTAAGGTAGAACATGGTATCAATTGCAGTAATGGGACACGGAGTTGTCGGCTCCGGCGTCGTTGAAATATTATTGACTCACAAGCAAAAGCTCTTTTCGCACCTTGGCGAAGAGATCTATGTAAAAAAGGTTCTCGATCTTCGCGAGTTCCCCGACAGCCCCATAGCGGACAGGTTCACAAAGAGCTTTGATGACATCATCAATGATCTTGAGATCAGGGTCGTTGTTGAGGTCATGGGCGGTATCAACCCCGCATACGACTACGTTAAGCGCTCGCTCAAGGCTGGCAAAAGCGTTGTCACCTCTAACAAAGAGCTTGTTGCCGCTCACGGCGCGGAGCTTTTGGAGCTTGCAAGGCAGGAGAACGTAAACTTCCTGTTTGAGGCTTCTGTCGGCGGCGGTATCCCAATCATCCGCCCGATGAACCAGTGCCTCGTCGCAAACAATGTTGACGAGATCGCCGGAATCCTTAACGGAACAACAAACTTTATTTTGACTAAAATGATAGAAGACGGTATGCAGTTTGACGACGCGCTCAAGCTCGCTCAGGATCTCGGCTTTGCGGAGCGCAACCCCGCGGCGGACATCGAGGGTCACGACGCGTGCCGCAAGATCTGTATCCTCGCTTCTCTGGCGTTCGGAAAACACGTTTATCCCGACGCCGTACATACCGAGGGTATCACAAACATCACCCTTGAGGACGTTAAATTTGCCGAGAAGTTCGGCTGTGTGATCAAGCTTATCAGCAGGGTCAAAAAGCTTGACAACGGCAAGATCGACATTATTACTGCTCCGATGCTTGTTCCGAACAAAAGCCAGCTCGCGAACATCGACTACGAGTTCAACGGTATTATGGTAAGAGGCGACTGCACGGGCGACGTTGTGTTCTACGGCAAGGGCGCGGGCAAGCTGCCCACAGCCAGCGCGGTATGCGCCGACATCGTTGACTGCTGTATGCACCTCAAAAAGCGCCGCTTCCTGTACTGGGCAGACGGCGACGGCAGCAACATCATCAGCGTTGACGACAGCGTATTCAGAATGTATCTACGCCTGAAGGGCAAGGATGCCGTTAAAAAGGCAGAGGCAGTGTTCGGAAAAGTCACCGCGATCGAGGATGACAGACGCGGCGCTGTTATCACCGAGGCTATGACGCTTGCTCAGTTCAGCGAAAAATGCGCGAAGCTTTCCGCAGAGGGCGTCAAGATACTCTCTACTATCCGTATGGGAGAGCTTTAATAGCGAAATTGCCGCTTTGCGGCAGCTGATTTTTCACAACAGCTTGCGAAGCAAATTTAGCTCGCCGAAGGCGAATTTAGCTTTAATATATTGGGTAATGTAATTTAAGTAATCAAAATCAAGCACAAAGAGGGAGAAGAACAATGAGTTTAATAGTTCAAAAATTCGGCGGAACATCTGTCCGCGATGCCGAGCGCGTGATGAACGTGGCGAAGATCGTCACCGACACCTACGCAAAGGGCAACGATGTTGTCGTTGTCGTATCGGCTCAGGGCGATTTTACCGATGTTCTGGTTGATAAGCAGGAGGAGATTAACCCCAACGCCTCGCGCAGAGAAAAGGATATGCTCCTTGCCGCGGGCGAACAGATCTCTATCGCTCTGCTCGCTATGGCTATCGAAAAGCTCGGCTATCCATCAAGGATTCAGGCAGCGATCGACAAGAGGAATATCGTTGTAGTGGCGGGCTTCCAGGGGATCTCACGCTTCGGCGACATTACTACCTTGGGCAGAGGCGGTTCGGATACGAGCGCTGTAGCTATCGCGGCGGCAATGAACGCCGACCTTTGCCAGATCTACACCGATGTTGAGGGCGTATTCACCGCTGATCCGCGCAAGATACCCAACGCGCAGAAGCTCAAGGAGATCTCTTATGACGAGATGCTCGAGCTCGCGACAATGGGCGCGCAGGTGCTCAACAACCGTTCGGTCGAGATGGCTAAAAAATACAACATCGAGCTCGAGGTGCTCTCAAGCCTTACAAGAGCTCCGGGTACAATAGTAAAGGAGAAGACAAGAATGGAAAAAATGTTAATCAGCGGCGTTGCCAAGGATACCGAAGTAGCGAGGATCTCGGTTGTGGGTGTTCCCAACAATCCCGGATTTGCGTTCAAGCTGTTCTCCAGACTTTCAAAGAAGAACATAAATGTAGACATCATCCTGCAGTCTATCGGTCACGACGGCAAAAAGGATATAAGCTTTACCGTTGCAAAAGACAGAGGCGAAGAGGCTGTAGAGGCGCTCAGGGATTATGTTGATGACTTTGGCGCTAAGGAGATCCTCTACGATGATAACGTAGCCAAGATCTCGATCGTCGGCGCGGGTATGGAAAGCCACGCGGGCGTTGCTACAAAAATGTTTGAGGCTCTTTACGACGCTCAGATCAACATCCAGATGATCTCTACCAGCGAGATCAAGACCTCGGTTCTTATCGACGCTAAATATGCCGACAAGGCTGTTGCCGCTATTCACGAGAAATTCTTCGGTTAAGTCGCGACGGCGGGTCAAAACATTAGTATAACACAAACGCCATTCCGGATCGATCAAAACGGAATGGCGTTATTATTATGTATAAAACCGGATTCTTTCGGTTTTCAGCCTTGAATACAAATTAAAACCGTGATATAATAGTGACTGGCATTTATTATACTATTATATATGGAGATGTTTATATGGAGTACAAGTTTTCAGACAGAGTCCAGACTCTCAAGCCAAGCGCGATAAGAGAGATTTTTAAATACGCCGCCGATCCCACGGTGGTATCGCTTTCGGCGGGCAACCCCTCGCCCGACGCTTTTCCCTCAAAGGAGATCGCCGAGATCTCGGCAAAGGTGCTTGCCGAAAACCCGATCTCGGTCTTACAGTACAGCGTTACCGAGGGCTATGCTCCGCTCAGGCAACATATGATGGAGTATATGCAGAAGAACCACAACACCGGCAGCGACAACGATGATATCCTCATCACCACGGGCGCGCAGCAGATAATGGATTTATGTACCAAGGCGCTTGTAAACGAGGGCGAGGTAGTTATTACGGAGGCTCCGTCATTTATCGGCTCGCTCAACACCTTCCGCAGCTACAACGCAAAGCTCGTGGGCGTCACCGTTGAGCCCGACGGTATGAACACCGCTGAGCTTGAGCAAAAGCTAAAGGACAACCCAAATGCAAAGCTGATCTACACTATCCCGAACTTTCAGAACCCCTCGGGCGTTACGATGAGCCTTGAAAAGCGCAAAAAGGTCTATGAGCTCGCCAAAAAGTACGGCGTTATGATAATCGAGGACAACCCCTACGGCGACCTGCGTTACAGCGGAGAGGATCTGCCGAACATCAAGAGCTTTGATACAGACGGAATTGTTATCTACGCAGGTTCGTTCTCGAAGGTAATTTCACCCGGTATGCGCGTGGCGTACGCGATCGCGCCCAAGCCGGTTTTCCAAAAGCTCGTTGTCTGCAAGCAGGGTAACGATGTCCACACGAACATCTGGTCACAGTACATCTGCGATGAATTCATCACTAAATACGACTTTGACGCACATCTTGAAAAGCTCAGGAAGCTATACACCAAAAAGGCGCAGTTCTGTATGGACTTGCTCGACAAATACTGCCTGCCGGGAATCACCTATAACAAGATCGACGGCGGTATGTTCATCTGGTGCGATCTGCCCAAGGACGTCGATATGCCGCAGTTCTGCAAGACCGCCGTACTTAATAAGGTATGCGTAGTGCCCGGCAATGCCTTTTTGACCGACGAAAACGACGAGTGTCACGGCTTCAGGATCAACTTTACGACCCCGACGGACGAGCAGCTCGAAAAGGGCATCAAAATCTTAGGCAAGCTCGCAAATCAATAAAGCTAAATTACAGCTTTCGCTGTAGCGAAATTTGGCTTTCGCCAAGCTAAATTTGCTCCGCAAGCTTATTAAACAATCAGCTGCGCTTTAGCGCAATAAACGGAGGATATAGAAATGGAAAACCAAAAACAAATCATCTTAACCGGTGACCGTCCAACCGGACGGCTCCACCTCGGCCATTATGTCGGCTCGCTCAAAAGACGCGTTGAGCTGCAAAACTCAGGCAATTTTGACGAGATAAACATTCTTATCGCGGACGATCAGGCGCTGACCGATAACGCCGACAACCCCGATAAGATCCGCGAAAACATAATAAATGTTGTTCTCGATTACCTCTCGGTAGGTCTTGACCCCGAAAAAACAACGATCTGCGTACAGTCGGCGCTTCCCGCGCTGCACGCGCTTACCTTTTATTATATGAACCTTGTCACCACCGCCCGTTTGGCGCGCAACCCTACCGTTAAGGCGGAGATCCAGATGCGCGGCTTCGCGGACGAGGGACTGCCCGTGGGATTTTTTAACTATCCCGTCTCTCAGGCGGCGGACATCACGGCGTTCAACGCCACGGTCGTTCCCGTCGGAGATGATCAGCTGCCGATGATAGAGCAGACAAGGGAGATCGTTGAAAAATTCAACCGTCTCTACGGCGAGACCCTTGTTCTTCCCAAGGCTATGATCCCCGAGAACGAAACTCAGCGCCGCTTGCCCGGAGTTGACGGCAAGGCAAAAATGAGCAAGTCTCTGGGCAACTGCATTTATCTTTCCGACACGGCAAAGACGATCAAAAAGCAGGTCAACGGCAAGATGTTCACCGACCCGACCCACCTGAGAATAGAGGATCCCGGCCACACCGAAGGCAACGTGGTGTTCACCTACCTTGACGCGCTTTGCACAGACGATCACTTTGCCGAGTATCTGCCCGAGTACGCTAACCTTGAAGAGATGAAGGCTCACTACCGTCGCGGGGGCTTAGGCGACGGCAAGTGCAAGAAGTTCCTTATCCAAGTGCTCGAGGAAACCCTGTCCCCCATACGCAATGAGCGCGCCAAGTGGGAAAAGGACATCTCCTCGGTTTACGACATCCTTGAAGCGGGAACCGCCAAGGCGAGGGAAACGACCAACGAGACCCTTGCCAAAGTTCAAAAGGCAATGAGGATAGACTACTTTGCCGACCGCTCTATCATCAAGGAATGGGAAAAATTGCTCAAGGAAGCAAATAACTGACAAACAAAAACGCTTTTGACACCGATTTAATGATGTCAAAAGCGTTTATTTTAATTAACTGTTAAGTATTTTACTATTACAGGTTCATCTTGAGGTGGTCGAACCAGTTGGGACCGAGCTCCTCAACAACCTTTTCGATAGCCTCGAGAGCATCGTCGGGAAGCTTATCATAGCCGCCCTTTTCGGTCTCGAATGACTTGATTTCGCTGACTCTGTCGATCATACGAGCCTTGAGCTGAGCAACATACTTTTCATCCTGCATATCGGGAACAAAGCCTTCCCACTCCATGATCTCGATGTCGGAGAAGGGACCCCATTTTTTGAACTCCGCCTTGCCCTCAACGATAGCTTCGAGGATTCCGAGAGTATCCTTGGGCTGTACCTTTTTGCCCATAAAGTCGCCTGTGTTTACGATGTAGCAGTCAACGTTCTTCTCCTCAACGAGCTTTTTGAACTTTGCGTAGTCGTTCGCGAGGGGATATGTTCTGAACGGGTTAGCGTAGGGAACAACAACGAGCTTGTTGGGGTCAACGCCGGGAGCGAGACGCTCTGCCGAGGATCTCTTTGTCGCGAGTGTCGCGCCCATTACGGAAGCGAGCGACGCGCCCTTGAGCTTAACAACGGGCGGAAGTGTGGGATCCTTCATGATCCAGAAGATAGCGTTTACGGGAGCGTCGATCTTGTCAACGCGGTTGGGTGACCAGAGCTTTGACTTGATAGCTCTGCCGTTGCCGTTGCGGATATCCTCTGTAACTACCTGGATCTTGCCCTCGTCGTCAAGAGTAGCCGAGCAGTTCTGCAGTGTGAGCAGGTACTTGTTATCGGGGCAGCCTGTGGGATAGTCGGCTGTCTTGTCAAAGTATGTCGGCTCGATAGCGATAGACGCGCAGGTGTCGGTGTTGATGATGAACGCGTCGTCGTGGAGCACCTTGATCTCGTACTTGCCGCCGTGCTTAGCATGGGTAAGAGTAGATTTACCCGAACCCGAAAGTCCGTAAACCGAAGCAACGTACTTGCTGCCGTCGTCGAGTGTGTACTCCTTCTGTCCGCCGTGGCATGAAGCGTAGCCGTTGCGGTTAGCAACAGCCCAAACCATTGTGAGCGTGCCCTTCTTGTGCTCGCCGAAGTATCTCATACCGAGGATGCAAGCGCAGTTTGTGTCTGTGTTAAAGTAGCATAGCGTCTTCTTTGCGGGGTCTGAGAGACAGTCAAAGCTTACGCCGGGGTTCTCTACGGGAGTCCACTGGGGATCCGAGAAGATGTAGATATCGGGCTCGTTGCCGTCGCCTACAGGCTTGGATTCCTTGTACATCTTAACGTACTCGTCCGACATATACTGGAAGTTGAGCATCCAGTTGTACATAATATTTTCCTCACCCTCGGGAATAAGAAGGTGAACCTTTACCATAAACTCTGTGTCAAGACCGGCGTAGCAGGTAGCGTGATAGAGCTTCTTCCAGCGCGCGCTGTAAACCGCGTCCATAACGACCTTGTCAAGAGCCTCGCAGTCAACTCCGGGCTCGCCGGCAATACGTCTTGCTGTAGCGTAACGACCTGTGATAGCGCCGTCGTTGAACAGAAGGACCTTTGCGTCGGGCTCAAGTCCGAACTCTTCGCCACGGTAAACGGGCATATCGGTAACAATAGTACCCGGTGAATTCTTCGCGAGGTTATACGCCTCTTTAAGTGTGTTTACCTTAACTACGTTGTTGCCGTAAAAGGCAGCCTCGATGATAGATCTGGTTTTAGAAAAACCGACCTTACCCTTGCCGATCTCGTCGATCGGGTAGTAAGCTTTTGTTGACATATTCATTACTCCTTTTCCAAGGCGGAATCCCGCCGTTTATATACTAATATATATGTATGACTTATCACAAAGCCTATTATATCATTTACAGTTGCGTTTTGCAAGTAATATTGCAGTATTGTAGCTGAATAGTTGCACTATTTACGAATTATAGTTCCAAAAATGAATTAAGTGGTGTTTTTTGAATAAATCCACCTGTCGGCATTCATATGTTAAGGCTTAAAACCTATTGACTAACACTGTAATAAATGATAAAATGTTTCTACACTATGAGATTGGGTGGTTATTATGAAAAAATCGGTATGCGCAGTTTTGATGATCGCGATATTCGCAGCGCTATTCACGCTTGCGGGCTGCGGTGAAAACAAAAACTCGGAGATCGTCGGCGAATGGATACCCGCTACCGCTACGATCAACGGCGAAACTGTACAGTTTGGAGATCTTGATGTCGAATCGGATAAATTCGGCTTTGTTTTCAAAGAAAACGGAAGCTGCGAGATCACTATCGCGGGCACAAAAAACAACGGAACATATACCTTTAACGAGACCTCGGTGGATATAGATTACGGCGGAAAGTCAGAAAAGCTGCTCTACTCCGACGGTATGCTTACGATGAACTTCAATTACAACAACGAGACCACATCGTTTATGTTCACCAAGAAAACAGACGCAAATTAAATGATACAAAGGCAGGTTCATTTGAGCCTGCTTTTTTGTGTTTGAAATCGTTAAATTATTCACTATTTGTCATAACGCACAAGTGTACAAGGATAAATTAATGTAAATTTTGGTAAGTTGTTTATGTCGCCGTAAATATGGCGAAATTGTAAACAAATCTTGCGGAGGAAAATATTTGCAAAACAACCACAACAAAAGCAGAAGCCTAAAAAGCAAGGTTATTGCTTGCGCAATAGCGGCGGTTCTTGTTGTTTCAAGCGCTGTTCCTGCAATTATAACAGGATTTAATTCGGCAAATGCTGCAAGTGTGGATGACGAAGCAACGGGAGCAACGAATGTTACCACAATAGGCAACACTCAAGACAACATCTTCTGGACAAATGCTACATATTTTGACTATTTGACAGATGATGAGAGAAACAGCAGTTGGCTCACCGGTATTAAAAAATACGGTACCGGCTTCAACGGCTCTATTGA
>CADBXH010000082.1 GCA_902798605.1 uncultured Ruminococcus sp.
ATACGCAGATTCTATTTCTTCAACTTAATTATATCATACCTGTTTTTTTATGTACACCATACATTGTGTAGAATTTTTGCTTTATTTTTTTGAGCAGGGTGCACAATTATCACCGGGGTCGGTAATGCTCAAAATACCCCTCTATTAATAAAACGCTTTAAACCCCTGTTTTGGTTACATTTTTTTGAAAATTTTTTTCAGTACAAAAATAAGCCGCTGACGCTTCCGTCAACGGCTCGCTGTTAATCGTTAATTTAACTCACTCGTTCAGCTTATTCAGCTTTTCTATTTGCTTTGCGCGCTTGTAGCGGTAGAGGATATTGTCCGCCCACTCGCGGTCGATCTTTATAAAGCCCTTGAGCTTTTTATCCTTTACGGCAAAGCTGTCGACAATCTCCTTTGACTTGCCGTAGATCTCGAGCCTTGCGGTCTGAACATACGGCGCTCTGTCCTCGCCGGTAAAGTATGTAAAGCCCATCGTGTTGCTCTCGCGGTCATACATCGAGAGGTAACCCTCCTCTACGGCGACGCCGCCGAGCTTTTTTGATACCGTCTGGCTGATCGCGACCTTTGTGAGCTCTACCGCCATATCGTCAAGGCGGGATTCAAAGATAAAAATCTTCTCCTTGAACGAGTTGAAGTCGGACACCACGCGCTTGCTGATGTTGCGGAGGGACCTGAAATCCCTGTTGACCGTTACGTTAACGCTTGTATATATTTCGGCCTTGCTCATTTCGCCGCACATCGGGCAAACGACTGCCTTATTGACCTTGCTGTCGGGCATATTAACACCTCTTTCATATCAATTATATCAATTAGTTGTGAATTTAACAAGTAAATTTCAAAAAAACATTGATTTTATTTGATTTTTCTGTCATAATATAGATAGCAACTTTAAGGAGAGTATATTAATATGGCTAAATGCGATAATCAGGTATTAGATACAGTTATGAGCACGGTAAACTCCGCGGTAGAGACTCTGTCGACCGTGGCGCAGAACTTTGTTGAGAAAAACAGAACAAAGGCTAAGCTCAACAGGCTCAGAATGGTTATGAAGAACGAGAGCGAGCTTATGAACCGCGCGTACATCGCGCTCGGCAAGGAGTACTACCAGATCCTCAAAAAGGGCGACGCCGAGCCGACCGAAAAGCAGGAAAAGCTGCTTGAAGTCATCGACAGCTGCAAGGCGAAGATCGCCAGAGCAAGGGATTGCTACAGAACGATAGTTGAGAGCCAAAACGAGTACATCTATTCTACTCCTGCAAAATCCTCTGACAAGGAAGCGGTAACAAGCGCGGATGTTATTGACATCACCGTTGCGTGCTCAAACGAGAGCGACTACAACTCCAGCCCCTTTTCCGACGCGAAAGAAGCGGTAAAAGAAAAGGCCGAGGACATTAAAGAAACCGTAGCGGAAAAGAAAGAGGATGTTGCCGAAAAGGCAGAGAACATCAAGGAAGCTGCGGTCGAAATAACCGAGGACATCAAAGAGGCCGCTGTTGACACAAAGAAAGCCGCTGCCGAAAACGCTAAAGAGGCAAAGAAAAAGGTACGCAAGGCGGTAAAGAAAGCTGTTGACGAGGAATGTCCCGAGGACGAGCTTTTCTAAAACTAAACTAAAAAAACAGAGCTGCTGACTTTTTACGGTCGGCAGCTCTTTCTTTGCGATTCTATAAACAGATAAAAAAAGACCGGCGCTCAGCGCCGGCCCGAATGATCAATATTCAAATTAGCAGAAGAATACGTCCATTTCCATACTCTCGCCGTCAGCTACGAAGTAAGCCTTGCTCTCTTCGGGCTTGAGGTATACGGCGATTTCTTTAGCATCCTTGCCGTAAGTTGCCTTAACGTTAGCAATAACTTCATCAACAGCAACCTGAGTGCCTGCGTACTCTACAAAGAAATTAACCTTAGCTTCAACGGGCTTCTTAGAAGCTGTCTTCTTGGGAGCAGCCTTCTTAGCGGGAGCCTTCTTAGCTGTTGTTGTCTTCTTAGCAGCTGTCTTCTTCTCTTCCTTAGCCTCTGCAGCCTTTGTTGTCTTTGCAGCAGCAGCCGTAGTTGTAGTCTTAGCAGCAGCCTTCTTTGTTGTTGTTGTCTTCTTTGCAGCTGTCTTAGTCTCTTTCTTAGCCTCTGCAGCCGCTGTCTTCTTTGTTGTTTCTTTTTCAGCTGTCTTAGCAGCTGCCTTTTTTGTAGTTGCCATGAAAAATTCCCTCTTTCAAAGTTCTTAATTATTTAATATAATTATTTGTATTTTTGCCATCGGTACTATTATACATACACCTAAAATAATTGTCAATAAACACAAATTATTTTTGTCGGTTAGTACATATTTTCAAGGATTTCACTTTTCAGTTGGTTAATTTTCACAATATAATTTTGCATATTTTGTAGATATTACCGCCTAGGAATCGCAAAACCGCCGATTTTACCACGGTTTTGGGATTTTGATTATAATAATAATTTGCCCTTAACCCAAGTTAAAATACATCGTAAATTATTATTTTTTGTTTTACGGCATTGTGTCGGTTGATAAAAAACGAGGTTTGTGATAGAATATACGGGTATGGATTTTTTGGGGTAAATTGGAGTTGGAGCAATTGTTTTTAACGAATTTTTTATCTATCGGCCAGCAGGTTCTGGTGCTGTTTATTTTAATATCCGTCGGATTTTTGTGCGGCAAAAAAGGTTTGATAAACGAAAACGCCGCCAAGAAAATGACGGACATCGTTTTGTATGTTGTAACTCCGTGCGTGATGATTTCGGCGTTTCAAAAGGAGTTTTCGGGCGACACGGTGATCAAGATACTCATCGCCGCCGCTGCCGCTATAGTTATCCTTGCTTTTTCTACGCTGCTCGCGCGGCTTGTTATCCGCGACAAAAACGAAAGCCGCAAAAAGGTATTGCAGTTTTCAGTTATCTTTTCTAACTGCGGGTTTATGTCGCTCCCGCTTCAAAAGGAACTTTTGGGCGAGGACGGCTGGTTTTACGGCTCGATATTTGTAGTAGTGTTCAATATTTTCGTCTGGACTTACGGCCTGCTCGATATGAGCGGAGATAAAAAACAGCTCTCGGTCAAAAAGCTCGTTCTTAACCCGGGAATTATCGGCGCGGTCGTTGCGATAATCCTGTTTGTATGCAGGATAAAGCTGCCCGAGGTCATATTCCAGCCGGTCACCCACCTTGCGAATCTCAACACTCCCGTGCCGATGCTGATCATCGGGTTCTATCTTTCGAGGGCAAAGCTGAAGAAAGCGTTCTCGGACGTTGGAACCTACATAGCTATGGCGCTCAGGCTTGCAATTATCCCGTTGACCGTCACGTTCGCTATGGCGGCGCTCAGGCTCGACAAGACGATGATGATCGCCTTTGTTATCGCCTGCTCAGCCCCCACCGCCGCGTCGACCACGATGTTCGCGGCAAAATTTGACCGCGATGTTGAGCTTTCCGTAGGCGTTGTGGCGGCGTCAACTATCTTGTCTATCATCACAATGCCGCTGATCGTATCGCTGGCGTGGACTATTGTTTATTAATGAGGTGTAAAATATGGCGCGAAGCTCTATGCAAAAGCAAAAGCTGCTTTATTTGCAAAAAATTATGCTTGAAAAAACCGATGAAAACCACGGTCTGACTATAAACGAGATCAAGGACGAGCTCGACGGTTACGGAATAAAAGCTGAACGCAAAAGCCTGTATGATGATATTGAGATATTGCAGAACTTCGGGCTCGATATCTGCACCATCCGCACCAATACCGTCAGGTATTACGTCGGCAACCGCGACTTTCAGATACCCGAGCTCAAGCTGCTTGTCGACGCGATCCAAAGCTCAAAGTTCATAACCCGCAAAAAAAGCCTTGAGCTTATCGACAAGCTCGGTCATCTCGTCAGCGAAAACGAGAGCACTCAGCTCAGGCGCGAGGTGTACGTCACCAACCGCGTGAAAACCGTAAACGAACATATATATTACAACGTTGACAAGCTGCACAACGCTGTTTCCGAAAACAAAAAGATAAGCTTTCAGTATTTTAAATGGGATCTCGATTTTTCCAACGGCACAAAAATCGTTAAGACCGCCAGAAAAGACGGAAAGGCGTACAGAGTCTCGCCGTGGGCGCTCTGTTGGGATGATGAGAATTACTACCTTATCGCCTATGACAGCGAGGCGGAGATGATAAAACATTACCGCGTTGACAAAATGGAGCACATCCGCCTTTTGAAGGAGGAACGTGACGGAAGCGAAAAATACAAGGACTTCAATCCCGCGCGTTACGCCAAGAGCGTGTTCTCTATGTTCGGCGGCGAGGAGTGCGAGGTTAAGCTGCTTGTTGACAACGATTTCATCGGTGTTATTGTGGACCGCTTTGGTTCTGATATTTTTGTCGTCAGACACGATGAACACAGTTTCACCGTTACTGTTCACGTTATGCTCAGCCCCCAATTTTACGCTTGGTTGTTCGGATTGGGCGGAAAAGTTAGAATATTGTCGCCAAAAAAGGTAATTATAGAGTTTCAGAATAAAATTATGCAATTCACCCAATAACTTTTTGTTCACATTGACTATTTTAACAAAATTTCACTTCATTTGCAATATTTCATTGACAAATCCGTGCATATATGATAAAATGTGTGTACAATAATTGCTGAGTGTGCGCAGTTCAAAACTCGGCAAAAAAACAATTTAATAACGGGGGATTTCTTATGAGTATTAAAATTTCACACGCAACCTCTGTCTCCAATTCGGCTTTCAGAGTAGTGTGCGGAGAGATGATGCTCGACAACAGCATAGTTTCTCACCACGAAGCTCTGTTCGGCAACTTCAAATCAGGTTCAGCCGTTATCCAAATTGCAGACAGCACACACACGCTGCGCAAGGGTGATGTTTACTTTGTGGCGCCAAACGTTAAGTACAACTTCAAGGATTACAGCGACGCTGAGATCGAAGTAGTTACTCTTTACTTTGCCAATCCTGCCGCGGTAACACAGGATTATATGCCCCAAAGCATCATTCGCGCACTAATCAACGGCAATTGTACGCCGTTCGCTATGGTTTCGCCCAATGAAGAGGTCTATACTCAAATGTATGACGCTATTCAAAACATCAAAGCCGCCGAAACCGAAAAATACGAGTATTTCCAGCTTAAGGTCTACTCGGATATGTACGGATTGTTCTACTATCTGTTCTCTCGCAAGTACATAAAAATCCTTGATGTTGAGAACAAGAGCAAAAAGTACCGCGCGCTGGTAAGGGTCACAAACTACATTGACGAGCACTACACCGAGGGTATCTCTCTTGATGAAGTTGCGGGTCAGACGGGTATCAGCCGTTACTACGTGTCGCATCTGTTCAAGGAGCTTATGAACACGACCTTTGTAGGTTACGTCAACGAGCTCAGACTTAACCGCGCAGCAATGCTGCTTGTTACTACCGATAAGCCTATCATTGAGATAGCGTCGATCTCGGGCTTTAACAATCTTTCAAACTTTAACCGCGCGTTTAAGATGCACTTTAACAAAACGCCCTCTGCTTACAGAAAGGCGTAAAATCCTGTATTTGGGAGCTGCTCAAAACGAGCAGCTCTTTTTTTATTATATTATTTCTCATATGGCACTTGATACATACAATATTTTGTGATATAATCAGAGTTAAACAAATTTATACATTTTAGGGTGAATAAAATTTGAAAATACCAAAAGGGATACCAAAAACAGCATTTAATTTTGTAACTAAACACAAACGGGTATTTATGATAGCTGTTGTTGTCGTTACGGTAGCCGCGTTCTCGCTGATTTCGGTCATACGTTTCGGCGGGTCGGGCGATAACATCACCTCTGACGGTGAGGTCTCGGAATCCAATGTTAATCCGGACGCTATCGAACTGGTACACGGCACCGACGCTGTATCTTACACAGCACCGATAACAACGATGTCGCCAACCACTGCTGCCGCTTCTTCTACGGCGGAGACCAAGGAACAAGCGACAAGAGCGACCAGAAAGCCCCGTTCGCGTACAGCAGCAACAACAGAACGTCCTGTTCCGTTTGCTACCGCCGCTGTCCCTGACCATCCCGCAGATTATCAGGCTCAGTGGGACGCGGGTTATTTGCTCGCGATCGACAATCCGGACACGTCTTACTCTACCTCAACCGTAGAGCTTTCCGACGCGGACAGAGATCTGCTTGAGCGGCTTTGTATGGGCGAATTCGGCAGCGGAGGATTTATAGGAGCCGCGCTTATCGCGCAGGCGGTCAAGGATGCGATGTGCTCCGACGGTTATTCCAGCGTTGCGGATGTAATAAAGTATTGCCGATACGACGGAAGCACCTCTATGGGTACGAATGACGCGTGCAGGCAGGCGGTCAGGTATATTTTTGATGATAACCATGCCGCTGTTCAGCACAGACTGCTTTATATGTACAACCCGTATTTATGCACCAGCTCTTTCCACGAGAGCCAACGCTTTATTTTGAGTTATCAGGGCGTTCGCTTCTTTGACCGCTGGTGAAACGTGGCGTTTGTCGCGGCGGCGACGCCGGCAACGTGACGTTGCATTCAATCCGCCTTAAAAGATAAACCAAAAAATTAGACCGGCTTTTCACCGGTCTTTTTTACGCACAAAAACAGGATCGACTCGACCGAGCCGATCCTGTTGAATTTTAATTATTTGAGGTATGTGCCGTTTGTGCCGATCTTTCCGGAGATTCCCTTGAATCCGGATGCGCAGCATACCCAAACTCTCATATTGCCCTTGCCGACAGATGATGAGCTGAGTGTTCCGTTTGAAACGGTCTTCTGCTCGCCTGTTACGGCATCAATGTACTTACCGTTAGGCAGATTGTTGAAGGTAGCACTGCCTGAAATTGCAACGCAAGCGAGGCTGTCTACGCCGTTCTTTGTGTAGCGGCGCGTAAACGCGATGTTGCTGTTTGAAACATTAGAAGTGGTGTACTGACCCTTCTGGAGGGCAGGAACAGCGCGTCTGATCTGGTTAAGCTGCGACAGGTGCTTACAAAGCGGCTTGTTAAGCGTTGTAGCCACGTTGCCGCTCGCGCCTGTGTACTTACCAAAATCTGTCGCTGTAACATTACCGGTGATGTTGTCGCCGTAATAAGCGCGGCCTGTGGTTGACAGCGGAGCGTTAGGACCGACATCGATCGTCTGACCTGCCTGGAACTGAACCTCGGAGCCGTAGTAGAGGCACGGGATTCCGCGGAATGTGAACATCAAATCCATATTCTCTGCCCAAGCCTGCTCGCCGCCCGTATAACGGGACCTCTGACAGAAGTCGGGGCCGTAGTCGTGCGAGTCAACGTATACTACATTCCATGTCGCGTCGTTGAACGCGTGATCCTCGCCGAGTGCAACGTCAAAGGCTTTGTTGGCGTTTTCAAACTGCCAGTGCATCGTGAAGTCGATAACGCCCGTGCCGTTTGACTGTGAGTAATCGGGGTTGTGATAGCTTACGCCGCTGAGCTTGGCGTTGTTGCTGTTATAGGAAACGCTGTTGTTGGCGTACTCGGAGAAATGAGTCTTGGACTTTGTGAAGTTTGTGCTCCAATCGGAAGCTTTAGTTCCCCAGCTGTTTGTCCAAGATGATTTGTTTTCCTTCCAAGTGTAGAAGAACGGGGAGTCGGACTGACCGCCCTCGTTGATATACGAATTCCACCTTGCGCAAACCTCGCCGAAGATGTAGAAGTTAGGGATAGATGAGAACTTGGGGAAGTAGGCGCTGTTGAGCGTCCAGCGGTTGATATGCTTTTCGGTATCAAGACGGAACGCGTCTACGCCCATATCAACATACTGCTTGTAAGCGTTTGTGATATACTCGGCAACCTCGGGGTTCTCTGTGTTCGTATCGCGGCAGTCGCCCTCGATAGAACCGGTCTGCTCAGTCACCTGACCATATGTCGCAATCTCAGCGTCGTGATAATAATGCTTTGTATTATGCTGACCGCTTGAGTGGAGTCCCTGCATAATATCAAGACGAGCCTGAAACTGTGCCGCGCCGTTGAGGTTATCGTAGTTAGGATATGACTTGTCCAGCTCGCTTCCGGGGATGACCTTCATACTGCTCGGGGAAGCGAGATCCTGGATCTTGCTGTACTCCTTGGTGAACATCGGGCAAAGTGTTGCGTCGCCGAAGTTACCGGTGTGGTTCCACACAACGTCCTGAATGATCTTCATGCCCTTTTCGTGAGCAGCGTCGATCAGATCCTGATATGTAGCGCCGTCGCTCTCATAACGAACGTCTACCGTGCTGTAGTCCATAGAGTGGTATCCGTGGTAGTCATATCCGCCGCCGTTTGTAACAACGGGAGTTACCCAAATCGCCGAGAAGCCGAGAGCCTTGATGTAATCGAGCTTGTCGATAAGTCCCTTAAAGTCGCCTCTCCACGCGGGGTCGGAATCGGGGTTATTCGCATTCTTATCATCCCAGCAATGAACGTTGTTGCCGGAATCGCCGTCATAAAAACGTGTTGTGATAACAAAGTAGATCGAATCCTCGCGCATATCGGTTCTGTCCCAATCATCCGCCTGGCTCGGGTCTTTGCTGTACCAACGGCCGTTCTTGTACCACCA
>CADBXH010000083.1 GCA_902798605.1 uncultured Ruminococcus sp.
CAACTCGATGGCGAACGAAAAGATGACGATCTTCTTCGAGAATATGGGTCTGATGGGCTGGAAAGGCGGCAACAGATACACCTACGCCGAGAGCTCGCCTTTTAACAACCTCTTTATGAACCTTAAATATCTTGTTTCGCGCGACGGTCATATCCACAACACATACGATATGGCGGAGGTCTGCACCAAGGAAAACGAAAAGCTGTTTGAAAACACTCATTATCTGCCGATGGGCTTTGTTGCCGACAGCGATCTTGCAGACTGGAAAGCTATCGAAAATGAAACGGAGTACAATCCGTTTGAACAGCAAAACGACTACTTCCGCAAGGCTACAGGAATCAACAAGGATCTTAATACAAGGCTCGAGGTCACGTCTCAGGGTCACACGGATTCAAGTCAGTTCACGGTAAACAAGACCGGTTACGGCACATATTCGTTCAGCAGCTCAGGCTCAAATACCAGGCCGCACGTCAAGTGGAACTACACTGCACCTCAGGACGGTTTATATCTGATGTATGCCGATATTAAAGACGGTGAAGACGTTACTGTTTTACAAAACGACAGAGAGCAAACTCAAAAGTACGGAATGTCGCGTCCGTATATTGCGCCGATCGGATACTTTAAGAAAGGCGACAAGATCTCTGTTTACTCCGAACTAAAGGCGGGCAGCGGCGGAAGAGCAAGGGTGTTTGTTGACCTCTTTAACAAGGATGTCTTTGAGGAAGGATATAACAAGCTCAGCCAGAGTGTAATGAACACGACCGACCTGACCGCAAGCTCAATGAAGGGCGATATATACGTCAAGGAGGACGGCCTTTTCTACACCTCGATCCCGTATGAGAAAGGCTGGACGGCTGTTGTTGACGGCGAAAAGGTCGAGGCGACTCCCGTCGGCGATGCAATGCTTGCGTTCCCGATCACAAAGGGCGAGCATACGATCGAGCTGACCTATTATCCAAACGGCTTCTGGCCGGGATTAGCGGGGTCTGTGGCCTACCTGCTTGTGTTTGCGGGATTGTGTGTGCTGAGATATGTATTCAAAAAGCAGATAATCCCCGAACCCGCAAAGCTTGATATACCCGAACCGGATGACGAATTTTAAATAATATAACGCCGCTGACGAAATGTCAGCGGCGTTTTAGCTTGCTAATCGGAAAAATCACTGTCGAGGGTAACGCGCAGGTTGTAGTCGGGATATTTGTTTTGCACCTCGGCAACTATTTCTTTGAACAGCTCCGCTCTGTCGGGAGCGGCGAAGTCTATCACAAGGTCAAAGCGGATCTCCTTTTCTTTCTCTCTGAACGAAAAGCCGTGGAGCTGTAAAACGTAGTTATGACTCATCACGGTTTTTCTGATATCGGTCAAAATCTCATCGGCTTTTCCGCCGTTGGTGTTTGAGGAATAAATCCCGATACCCGCCATAATAATATTGTGCTCACAGTAGACCGCATCGGCAATATCGCGCTCGAGCCGGTCGAGCTCGTTCATAGTATAGGTGTCGGGAAGCTCGATGTGTACCGAGCCGATGTATGAATCGGGGCCGTAGTTGTGCAAAATCAAATCGTAAACGCCGATAACATCGTCAAACCCGAGTATGGTTTCCTTTATCGCGTTTGAAAATCCGCTGTCAACGCGCTCGCCCACGATCGAAGATATACCCTCGCGGAGAATATCGACGCCCGCTTTGATGATGACAAGCGAGATGACCGCACCGAGCCAAGCCTCAAGGCTGACCCCCCAGATGATGTATATGCCCGCGGCAACAAGCGTAGAGGCTGAGATCACCGCGTCAAGCAGCGCGTCCTTGCCCGAAGCGACAAGAGAGTCGCTTTTTACCCTTATTCCCGCGCGGCGCACGAATAAGCCGAGGACTATCTTTACCGCGACCGCGACCGCTACGATGATAAGCGCAACGGGCGTGTAGTCGGGCTTTTCGGGCGTGATTATTTTTTTGATCGACTCAATAAGCGCTGTGATACCTGCGTAAAGGATGATGACCGAGATCGTTACCGTGCCGATATACTCAAACCTGCCGTGGCCGAAGGGGTGGTTTTTGTCGGGCTTTTTGCCCGCGATCTTCGTGCCGATTATGGTTATGACGGACGACAGCGCGTCGGTAAGGTTGTTGACCGCGTCAAGCGTGATAGCGATCGAGTTGGTAAAAAAACCGACGATAGCCTTGAACGCGGCGAGGAGCACGTTTGCCAAGATGCCGATAACACTTGTTTTGACTATTGTTTTTTCTCTGTTCATAGATTTCACTCCCAAATGGATATGATAGTATTATACCACATTTTAAAAACAGATGTCTATAGACAAAAACAAAAAGGACGCAAAGCGCGTCCGTGAATTTTTGTTCATCGGCTCCGGGAGTGGGGATCAATGCCGGAAAAACCGGTTACCGCGGCGCCTTTGAGCTTCAGATCCCGCGAACGGTTTGCGGCGTGTATACCAAAACATAAAAAAATTTAAAATGCAATTGACGAGAGAAGAAAAATAAAGTACAATTATAATGTATAAATATATAATAAGATATAATTATAGGTGATTTTATGACCCTAATTAAATTATTAAAACCCGCGGCGATCGGTGCCGCGATAGTCGTTTTTGCGGCGATGTTCTCGGGCTGCGGTTCGTCTGCGTCAGATTCATCCGAACCAACTCTCGCCCCTACCACGGAAGCTCAGTCAAGGGTATCGCTGGATGATCGGGCGGAAGCAAAGAACGGATACGGATACGAAAGCCTCGATACAGACCAAAAAAGATCGGTTTATGAAACTATCGGCAAATATATGCATATGTCCGAAACCGAGGAGTTTGTGCTTGATGGTGTTACGCTCGCCGTTTTTGACGAGGCGCTCGGCGCGTATGAGGCGGATCATCCCGAGGAGTTCTGGCTTGATCTGGGCTCGCGTTACAGCTATGTAGAATACAGCGAAAGCATAGGCTTTGAGTTGAATTTTGAGCTCGAGGGCGACGAGCTGAACACGGCAAAGGAGACCTTCAGCAAAAAAGTTGACGAAATAACCGCTTCTGCTCCCGAGGAAGCGAGCGACTACCAGATGGAGATTTTTGTAAACGATTATTTAATAGATAATTGCGACTATCAGAGCGACGCGTCAATGAAACACAATGCCTACGGAGCTTTGGTGAACGGAGCGGCGGTTTGCGACGGATACGCAAAGGCGTTCCAGATCCTTTGCAACAGGCTTGGTATTGAGTGTGTGGGGGTCAACGGCTACTGCCCCGATTTTAACAAAGAAAACGGCGAGAGCGCGGACACGGGACATATGTGGAACTGCGCAAAAATCGGCGGAGACTGGTATCATGTCGATGTGACATGGAACGACGGCGACGCGCATATCCAGAGGTATCTGTACCTGAACCTCACGACCGAGGCGATAAAAAAGAACCACACGATCAGTCCTTTGTACAACGACAACGAGGATCCAAAGGATATTTATAACGTCTTTGTACCCGAGTGCACAAGCGAGGAATACAATTACTTTAAGCGAGAATATGTTACGATAAACAACCTTGACGAGAGCGACGAGCTTTTGGCGGCGTTTTTGCAGGCGGTGCGCAACGGTGACGAGTATTTTGACTTTTTGATCTCCGAGGATTTGGATTACGCCGAGGCTACACAGGCGATCTCGGAGTCGTACGGTTATCAGTGGATAGAACAGGTAAACGAGTACAACAGCGGAGGCGCTCAGATTTCAACGGACAGCAAATTTTATACCTATGAGAATATCAATGCGGTGACGTTTCGTTTAGAATACATAGAATAAGGGATGATGTTATGAAATATGACGTAAGGCAGCTAAAGCTGATTTCAAACGACCAAATAGCCGACGGCATATTTGATATGCGATTGGAGTATTCACAAGACGACCTGCCGGTGGCATGCGGACAGTTCGCGCACGTTTATGTGCCGGGCAAATCCCTGCGCAGACCGATCTCGGTTTGTGATTGCTCAGGCGGTGTGCTCAGGCTTGTGTACCAGATCAAGGGCGAGGGCACAAGGATAATGTCCGAGATGAAGCCCGAAGAGCTTGTAGACGTTCTTGTTCCGCTCGGCAACGGATTTAATATCAAAAAGGGCAAAAAATACTGCCTTATCGGCGGAGGAATAGGAGTTCCGCCGATGCTCTATACCGCAAAGCAGTGCGACAAACCCTTGGCTGTCACGGGTTTTCGTGATGAATCGCTCGTGATCTTACAGGAGGATTTCAAATCCGCCGGAGCCGAAACGGTTCTTGTTACCGACAACGGCACCGCGGGCGCAAAAGGATTTGTTACCGACGTCCTCAAAGAGCGCATCGGTGAGGTCGACGAGGTTTGCGCGTGCGGACCGACGCCTATGCTCAAAGCAGTGGCGGAAGTTTGCAAAGCAAACGATAAGCCGTGCCAGATCTCGCTCGAGGAGCGTATGGCGTGCGGAATAGGCGCTTGCCTTGTGTGCGCCGTAAAGGTCAGAAAAAACGGAGAGGAAATTATGCAGCACGTTTGCAAAAACGGCCCCGTGTTCAACGCTGAGGAGGTGGTGTTCTGATGGCAGATCTATCGGTAAAAGCAGCGGGCGTAAGCTTTAACAACCCGCTGATCGCCGCGTCGGGCACATTCGGCTTCGGCAGAGAGTACAACGAGTTTTATCCGCTCGAAAAACTGGGCGGTATTTCGTGCAAAGGAATAACATTAAAGCGCCGCGACGGAAACCCGCCGCCGCGTATCGCCGAGACCCCTTCGGGCATACTTAACGCAGTAGGACTTCAAAACCCCGGCGTGGACGCGTTTATCAGCGACGACCTTCCGTGGCTCAAGCAGCAAAACACCACGGTCATAGCGAACATCGCCGGCAACACGGTCGAGGAATACTGCCAAATGGCGGAGAAGCTCAGCGAAACCGATGTTGATATGATAGAGCTGAATATCTCCTGCCCTAACGTTAAATCGGGCGGAGTTCAGTTTGGCACAAGCTGCGAGTCGGTCGGAAATATAACCGCCGAGGTCAGAAAGCACTGCAAAAAGCCTCTGATTGTAAAGCTCAGCCCAAATGTTACCGATATAGCTTCTATCGCTCAGTCGGCAGAGGCAAACGGCGCCGACGCGATCTCTATGATCAACACCCTTACGGGTATGAAGATCGACATCAACACGCGCCGCCCGATAATTCGCAACAACACCGGCGGACTAAGCGGAGCCGCGGTTTTCCCCGTGGCGGTAAGGATGGTATGGCAGGTCTCAAACGCGGTAAAGATACCGATCATCGGAATGGGCGGTATCACAACGTGGGAGGACGCCGCCGAAATGCTGATCGCCGGAGCGACCGCGCTGCAAATCGGCACGGTTATGTTCTCGGACCCCTACGCGCCTATCAAAATCAACGAGGGACTCAATAAGTTCCTCGACGACAACGGCATTAAGAGCGTTACAGAGCTCACAAAAACCGTTAAACCTTGGTGATCGTTCACCGAACCCCAAGCAATGCAAACACCCGTTCCCCGCAAAAAGAAAGGCAAAGACTCATGGATTACAGATACGACGTAATTAGCTACGATAACAAAATTCCCGCAACATTAAAGATAGAAAAAATCGATTCAAATACACGCAAAACCGAGCTGCTCTGGCATCGGGAGCCGGAGCTCGTGTATGTTATCGAAGGCTCGGCGGAATGTATAGTTAACGGAGAAGAGAAAAAACTGAACGCCGGCAGCTTTGTTCTGCTCAACAGCGAGGACGTTCATCTTGTTCGTCCGCTCGAAGACTCAAAATGCACGCTGTTGTTTATGATATTCTCGCTTGAATATATAAAGCTGTTCAAGAATTCGGTCGACGGAATGATATTTGACCTCGGCTCCGCCGAAGGGGTCGAGGAAAAGATAACGACGCTCCTCGGCGAGATAGCACAGTCGTTTAACAACCAGGGCAGCTACAAGTCGCTGCTTCAGATAGCATATGTTAACCATATTTATTATCTGATGCTTGAGCACTGCATATGCTACAGGCGGCTGCCTGTTTCGGCGGGAGTGCCGAAAAGGGACTTCTCTTACGCCAAAACTGCGATTTCATATATCAATGAAAACTATAGGCGAGAGATCACGCTCGAAGAGATTGCGTCGGTCGTCAATCTCTCTCCGTCGTATTTTTCAAAGTACTTTAAAAAGGTAACGCAAATCAGTTTTTCCGAATATTTGGCGAATCTCAGGCTTGAAAAAGCGATCCGCGATATGCTCGAAAACAACACCTCGGTATCCGCGGCGGCTCTCAGAAACGGCTTCGCGAATGTAAAGTCATTTATTACCCAGTGCAAAAAGGTGTACAAATGTACCCCCGCGCAGTATAAAAAGAGGATCACGGAAAAAGAAAAACCAAGCAAAACTAAATAAAAGCCACGATACACGGTTGGTTTCGCACACATATATTGCGGGATCAGCCGTGTTTTTTTGGTGATAAATACCCTTGTTTTAACGTAAAATGTAATATGCTTGAGGCAATCAAAAAAATTTAAGATTCTTGCACTTTGACCATAAAAATGCAGGGAGAAGTTGCGGAGAGACGCTCGAAATAATTCTATAAAGAAATTATAGCGCGTTTTGTTGTTGAAGTTATACAAAAATCAATCCTTTAATTTGGTTGACATCACCAAAGACCGGCGTTATAATGTCGAACAACGTAAACGGATTTTGCAATTTTTCTTTCAAAATCTGCTGCGAAAAGGTTTTTGTGAAAAGAGACTGTTACAACAACGGTAACAGCAAAGGAGTAATAATGATGACTGACAACAGTTCAAATTTTAATCCGATCAAATCAGCCGGTATAATCGTTCTTGCCGTGTTATTAGCGGCGAGTTCCGTTCTCTCGGTTGCCGCGGCAGCGGTCGCGACTCCCGAAAAAGAGACTTCAGAAAGCAACGCTGCCAACAGCGCTGTCTATGAGACCCTCGATGAATACGGGGTAAAAGTCAGCCACAACGGCGTTGTAACAAAGCTCAAAGTAACCGGCGGCACGGTTGCCGACGCTATCAAGCAGGCAGGCTTGACGCTCAACAATAATCAGATTACCGTTCCCGCGGCAAATACAGAAATAAAAAAGGATACGGATATCCTGATTTATGACGCGAAAAAAATCTCTATCACAGCGGACGGAAAAACGCAGGACGTGCTTGTTCCTTACGGCAAGGTCGGCGAAAGCCTTCCTCTCGCAGGAGTAAGACTTTCTCAGGAAGACGTTCTCAGCGTAAAACGCGACGCGAAGGTTCAAGATATCAGCGAGCTTACTATCAAGCGCGTTACATATAAAAATGTTAATGTTACAGGGGCGGTTCCTTTTGAAAGCAAAAAGGAAAACTCGGAGGACGTTGAGCTTGGCGAGTCAAAGCTTAAAACAAAGGGCGTTGACGGCGAAAAGCTCGTGACCAAAAAGGTTAAGTATATCGACGGCAAAAAGGACAGCGAAAAGGTGGTTTCAGAAAAGGTCACCAAAGCTCCCGTTGACGAGGTTACTCTTGTGGGAACAAGCGGAGCCGCGAACGCTGACGGAGCGGGTTCTTTTACCGACGAAAACGGTGTTAAGGTGAACTACAGCTACAAGCTTACGGGTTCGGGTACCGCATACACAGCTCCCGCCGGCGCGCTTACCGCGACAGGTGCGGAGGTATACGAGGGCGGCGTTGCCGTTAATCCCGCGCTGATTCCCTACGGTTCAAAGCTTTACATCGAGACGACCGACGGCAGCTTTTCTTACGGCTATGCTACCGCGGTTGATACGGGCGGAGCGCTTATGGATGGTTCCGCGATCGTTGACCTCTTCTATTTTTCACTTGACGATTGCTACAGCTTCGGCAGACGCGACGTCAATGTGTATGTAATAGAGTAATAATTTTGGATTGTGTGTGCAAATTCTAACGAAAAGCCGATATGCAGCACGGCTTGTTTTAATGATTTAGTATGAATTTGCGAAAATGATTGATTTATTCAAAATTATGATGTATAATGGGTGATGTCGATTTGACGTCACCCATTATATCTTTCACGGAAAGGATAGTATATTTTATGAAAAGAGTTCT
>CADBXH010000084.1 GCA_902798605.1 uncultured Ruminococcus sp.
AGAACTATTCTCACCACGTTATCAAGCAGACGGGCATTATGAACGTCAACTGCCTGTCGGTAGAGGCTCCGTTCAGCGTGTTTGAAAACTTCGGCTTCCGGAGCGGTCAGAATGTAGACAAGTTCAAGGACTGCGAGCCGCTCAAATCCGACAACGGACTCGTGTTCCTCCCCCACTACATCAACGCGTTTATGTCGCTCAAGGTAGAGCAGTACATCGACCTCGACAGCCACGGAATGTTCATCTGCGAGGTGACAGAGGCAAGAGTCATCTCTGACAAAGAGACTATGACCTACACCTACTACCAAAACAACGTCAAGCCCAAGCCCCAGACCGAGGGCAAAAAGGGCTGGGTATGCAAGGTCTGCGGATATATCTACGAGGGCGACGAGCTCCCCGATGATTTCATCTGCCCGCTCTGCAAGCACGGCGTAGCGGACTTTGAACCCATAGAGTAAGCTAAATTCGCCTTTCGGCGAGCTTGAACAATTCAATTTTTATGCAGTTTAAAGGCTCCCCTGACGTGCGCAAGCACTTTAGGGGAGCTGTTAAATTAGTGTCACAACCTCCTTTTTGCCGCATATTATGTTAGCAGCGAAAGGAGAGTTTTTATGACCGACAATACACCAAAGCCCTCGGGCGAGACTCCGTTCAAGCCCGAGTATCAGGAATATATTGACGAGAACAAGGGGCGCGGGTCGCTCAAAATCCAGGCAAGCGTAGCGCAGGACGCGTTCCCGATAAAAGATGTTTTTGTTGATATTTCGATGATATACAAGGGAAAGCGGTATTCCCTTTACAACGACTCGACGGATTCCTCGGGGATCGTTAACGAGATAGTGCTGCCGTCAAAGCTCAGCGCCGAAAGTCAGAGCCCTCAGACAGCTCCGGACAGCGACACGCAGTACCTTATCTCGGCTTATCATCCGGGTTTTGAGGCGGTCGTGGACTGCCCCGTGAACATCTATGACAGGGTCGAGACTATCCTGCCGATAAGCCTTAACCCGCTCGGCATAGGATTGGAGCGATGATATGACCCCTGTTATCCCCTCTTACATCACGGTGCACCTTGGACTACCGAACCAGCCCGCCGAGAACGTTACCGTTCCGTTTACCGAGTACATCAAAAACGTGGCCTCGTCAGAGATTTATCCGACCTGGCCCGAAAACGCGATCAGGGCTAATATTTTGGCGCAGATCTCATTTGCGCTCAACCGCGTGTATACCGAATACTACCGCAGCCGCGGTTATGATTTTGACATCACTAACAACACCGCGATCGACCAGGCGTATAACAAAAACGGCGAGGTCTACGATAACATCAGCGCGATAGTGGATGAGATATTCAACAACTACCTTGTTCGCCGCGGGAATGTTGAGCCGCTGTACGCACAGTTCTGCGACGGCTACACCACAAGCTGCAACGGGCTGTCTCAGTGGGGCAGCGTTACGCTCGCAAAGCGCGGGTTGTCGCCGCTCGAAATCATCCGCTATTATTACGGCGATGATGTTTCGGTCGTTTATAACGCTCCGGTCGGCGACAATACGCAGTCGTACCCGGGAACCGCGCTGCGGATAGGCTCGTTCGGCGATGACGTTGTGACGATCAAGCGCGAGCTCAACAGGATTTCGCAGAACTATCCCGCAATACCTAAGATTCAGTACATCAACGGCGTTTATGACCGCGAGACCGAGAGCGCCGTCAAAAAATTCCAGGAAATTTTCAACCTTGACGCGGACGGGATAGTCGGCAAAGCGACTTGGTACAAAATCAAGCAGATCTATGCCTCGGTCAAGCGGCTCTCGGAGCTGACGGGCGAAGGGCTTACTATATCTGAGGTTTCGCGGCGGTATACGCGCGAGCTGAGTATGGGCAGCCAGGGGCTTGACGTTGAGGCGCTGCAGTATTACCTCGCGTTTATCGGCTACTTTTATCCCGAGCTGCCGCCGATACCGATCACGGGCTTCTTCGGCGAGCTGACGCGCGACGCGGTTTTTACCTTTCAGAACAACTACGGCCTGCCCGTGACGGGCGTGGTAGACGCTAATGTTTTTAACAGGATAGAGCAGGTTTACAGGATGGTCGTCAGCGAGCTGCCGGCGAACTATCAGAGCGCGATCGGCGAGCCGTACCCGGGCAAATTCCTCGTTGAGGGCGACCGCGGCGAGAGCGTGCGGATAATTCAAGGGTACCTCAACAAAATCGGCGAGAATACTCCCGAGATACCCGCGATAGCTGTCGACGGTATCTTCGGTCCCAAGACAAAGGCGGCGGTCATCGCCTTTCAGCAATATCTGGGGATCGAACAGACGGGCGCGATCGGCCCCGTTGAATGGGCAGAGATCATCACACTCGGTAATAACCTGTGACGCATTAAAAAGGACAGTCCTGCTTTGGACTGCCCTTTTTTGGGGAAAGATGAGTAATAAAATGGACTGATTAAATCGAATCAAATGCTTCCGCCAAATCCTCAATTATATCGTCGATATGCTCTGTGCCGATCGAAAGGCGGACGGTGTTCGGGCGGATGCCCTGCTCCTCAAGCTCCGCTTCGGAAAGCTGAGAGTGAGTCGTTGAGGCAGGATGGATAGCGAGCGATTTGACGTCCGCGACATTAGCGAGGAGCGAGAAGATCTGAAGATTGTCGATAAATTTCTTCGCTTCCTCTTCCCCGCCCTTTACGTCAAAGGTGAAGATCGAACCGCCGCCGTTGGGGAAGTATTTTTCATATAGAGCCTTGTAGGGCGAATCGTCGGTAGAGGGATGATTGACGCGCTCTACCTTGGGGTGGTTTACGAGAAATTCGATTACCTTTTTGGTGTTCTCTGCGTGGCGCTCGACCCTGAGCGACAGGGTCTCAAGTCCCTGCAGGAAGATGAACGCGTGGAACGGCGAGAGCGTCGCGCCGGTGTCGCGGAGCAGGATAGCTCTGATGTATGTCACAAATGACGCGCCGGGCGCCGCCTGTGTAAATACCGCGCCGTGATACGAGGGGTTCGGCTCTGAGAACTGCGGGAACTTGCCGCTCTGAGCCCAGTCGAATTTGCCGCTCTCGATAATAACGCCGCCGATCGCAGTGCCGTGGCCGCCGATGAACTTTGTGGCGGAATGGACTACGATATCCGCGCCGTGTTCTATCGGACGAAGCAGGAACGGGGTCGCGAAGGTGCTGTCCACAACAAGCGGGATATTATGCGCGTGAGCGAGCTTCGCGAGTGCTTCGATGTCAATAATATTTGAGTTGGGATTGCCGAGAGCCTCTATATAGAGCGCCTTTGTGTTTTCGTCAATAGCTTTTTCAAATGCACCTTCAACATCGGGGTCGACAAACTTTGTTGTGATGCCGTAATTGGGCAGGGTGTGCGCCAAAAGGTTGTAGGTTCCGCCGTAGATCGTCTCGGCGGCGACGATGTTCTCCCCTGCTTTGGCGAGCGCCTGGATAGTGTAGCTGATCGCCGCGGCGCCGGAGGCTACCGCCAAGGCTGCAGAACCGCCCTCAAGAGCGGCGATCCTCTTCTCAAAAACGTCCTGGGTCGGGTTTGTGAGTCTGCCGTAGATATTGCCCGCGTCACGCAGGCCAAAGCGGTCTGCGGCGTGCTGGCTGTCATGGAAAACGTACGAGGTCGTGGCGTAGATCGGCACGGCGCGCGCGTCTGTTACGGGGTCGGGATTTTCCTGACCGATGTGAAGCTGTTTTGTCTCGAATCTTAAATTTCTTTCTGTAAGTTTACTCATTATAATTACTCCTTTGTTGTTTTGATATTAATTGAAATGTGTGTTTGGGGTCTTTACATTCGCGTATCAAAACAACATCGGAACTCAAATTTATTCATTTCATATATCTCCTATTGATTTGGTAGGTTTATATTATCATACAATTCTTATAATGTCAATAGGTTTTTTGAAATTTATGTTTGACAAATTTTCAAACTTCAAAAAAACCGCTTAACTACTGACCTGAGCTAAGCGGCTTATGATAATTATTCAGTTAGTTTTCCTGTAAAAGAAAGCTTTTCAGCGCGCTGTATCGCTTTGTCTGGCGGTTGTTGTTCACCATCATCTCAACCGTGCGCGGATCGCCGACGAGTATAAGCGTCTTTTTTGCCCTTGTCACCGCGGTGTACAATAGGTTGCGGTAGTAGAGCTGCGGAGGACCCGGGAACATCGGGATTATAACCGCGTCAAATTCATTTCCTTGGCTCTTGTGGACAGTTACGGCGTAGGCAAAATCCAAATCCATAGCCGCCTCAAAGCTCAGCCGAGCGGTCTTGTCAAAAAACGCGATCTTGAGCGATTTTGACTTGCGGTCAATGCTCTTGATAATACCTATATCGCCGTTGAATACACCGTCGCCCTGCTCGCCGTTTTCCTTTTCCCAGCGGATGTCGTAGTTGTTTTTGATCTGCATAACCTTGTCGCCGACCCTGAAAACATGCGCGCCGATCGTAACCTCCGGCTTATCCTCAGCCTTTGGATTAAGCTTTGATTGCAGCCTGTGGTTAAGCTCAGCTGTGCCGAGCTCGCCCTTTTTTGACGGGCAGAGAATCTGTATGTTTTCAAACGCCGAGTAGCCGTAGGCGTTTGGCAGGCGGTTGACGCAGAGGTCGGTAATGAGCTCTGTGACCTCGGATTTATTATTCCTGTTAAGAAAAAAGAAGTCTCGGTCGGTCGTTGTCAAAACCGGCATTTCGCCCTTTACTATGCGGTGGGCATTGGTGATGATAAGGCTCTCCTGAGCTTGTCTGAAAATCTCGTTGAGCCTTATTACGGGCACGATCCCGCTATCTGTCAAATCGCCGAGCACGTTGCCCGCACCTACCGACGGAAGCTGGTCGCTGTCGCCTACAAGAATAAGTCTGCACCCAAGCGGCAAGGCGCGGGTCAGGCTGTCAAAAATCGCAGAGTCGACCATTGAGACCTCATCGACTATGAGCGCGTCGCATTTGAGCTGATTGCGCTCGTTTTTGCCGAACACGGGGTTATCGCGCTTGTCCCAGCTGACTTCAAGAAGCCTGTGCAAAGTCTTTGCCTCAAAGCCCGTGACCTCGCTCATTCGCTGAGCGGCTCTGCCCGTGGGCGCGGCGAGTAAAACCTTGTGGCCGCGCTTGTTTAATATCCTGATTATCGCGTTAAGCGTTGTGGTTTTTCCCGTTCCGGGGCCGCCCGTCAGCACGGTTATCCCCTGTGTGAGAGCGGTGGTTATCGCCTGCTTTTGAAGCTCGGCGTATTCAATTTCAAGCTCGGACTCGCAGACGGCGATCGCGTCGTCAAGCCTGCTTATCTTGTCCGCAGGAAAGCCGAGCAGGAGCTTTATACGCGACGCGGTGTTTAGCTCTATATCATACATTTTAGGGGTAAAAACAAAGGTCTGACCCTCAATCTCCGCCGACATAAGGCTGCGGTCGAATATCATTTTTTCAAGACATTCCTCAAGCGAATCCTCGCTCACATTTAAAAACCGCGCCGTTGTCAAAATAAGCTTGTCCTTCGGCAAACAGGTGTGGCCGTTGCCGTGGTTGTGTTTTAGCACATACACAAGTCCCGCACGAAGCCGCAGGTCGCTGTCGGGCTCGAGGGATTCTTTTTTCGCGATAAAATCAGCGCGCTCAAAACCGACGCCGAAATCGGGCTCGCAAAGAATGTACGGGTTTTGCTTTATTTGATCGACGCTTTTGCCGCCGAACACATTAAAAATCTTGACCGCAGAGGTGTTTGAAATCCCGTATTCGCCAAGGTAGAGCATAAGCGCGCGGATGCCCGCGTTCGCCTTTAGCTGGTCGGAAAAATCCCTTGCCTTTTTGAGCGTTATCCCCCTGAGCTTAGCCACGCGCTCGGGGTCGTTTTCCATCACGTCGAGGGTCGCGTCCGCGAACTCGTCAACGAGCTTCTTAGCGGTGGAGGGTCCTATCCCCTTTACTGCGCCCGAGGATAGATAGCGCAGGATATCCGCCGCCTCTGACGGGCGCTCGACCTCACAGGATTTTACCGAAAATTGCCTGCCGTAGCTGCGGTGGTTCGTAAAAAAGCCCATCAGCGTCACGCTGTCGCCGGCGCTGACCTGCGGCATTGAACCGACCGCGGTTATGTAGTCGTCCCCGTCGGAGATCTCAAGCACGGTGTAGCCGTTTTCTTCATTCCTGTATACAATATTTTCTACCGCTCCCTGCAAGCGGAGCAATGTTTGATCATCCATAATATTTCCTTATTAAAATTATAATAGTTTGTATTTACATTATAACTCTAAAGAGAGTTTTTAACAAGTCTTATCAATGATTTTCATTGCTTCATTTCGCGTTATCATCCCCTTAAAGCCGTATTCGCGGCATATCGAGCGGCAAATTTGCTTTGTTCGGGCGTCGAGCGGAAGGTTAAGGCAAACCGAAACATCCTTGCATTTTCCGCCCCAGCGGAGCCTTGCGAGCGCGCTTCTGAGCACATATTCGGGCTCATCATCCTTGTTTACGGGCGTGATGACTATAACCGAGCTGTCGTTTTTGCGGGCAAATATCCTGAACGTTATTTCACGGACAAACGCCACTACGCCGATCATAGCGAAAACAATCAAAAGCAGTGATGAAAAGATATACATAAAAACCACCTCGGTATATTTTATTTTTGAATTTTTAAAATGTGATAATAATCTTGCGTTTAATGTAAACACTAATATCACGGTAGGATTACCGATTATTTTTGAGGTGATAAATATGGACAACACTTATGCAAACCAGTGCATTGCCTGCACGGTAAAGGAATGTAAAAACCATCATCAGTCAAGGGATTACTGCTCGCTTGACAAAATCAATGTCGGTACTCACGAGAGCGACCCGACTGTTCCGCCATGTACCGACTGTCAGAGCTTTGTTGCTAAGCAGGGAAGCTGCTGATACGCACTAAAAAAGCTGTCATTTTGAGGTTGCGGCGATAGCGCAGACCTCAGGATGACAGCTGCTTTTTTATTTTAAAATCTTACTTTGAATTTTTCTCTTCTATTAGCTTCTCCAAATCATCTTTTGAGAACTCGTAGCGTTTGTTGCAGAACTGGCATACCGCCTCGGCGTAACCCTTTTCGTCCGCCATTGAGCGAATGTCGCTGTCGCTCATTGTCATAAAGTAACGCTCGAGCTTTTCGCGCGAGCAGGAGCACACATAATTCACGGGGTTTTCATCGAGCACCTCAACCTCAAAACCGTCGAGAGCGGTTTTGCAAATATCGAGTATACTCATTCCCTTGGCGAGCATTGTCGTGACAGGTTCAAGCTTTTGCACGTTCTTTTCAAGCTTGTCGATCGCCTCGTCATATGCCCCGGGTAAAAGCTGGATAAGCAATCCGCCCGCGAGCAGTACTTCGCCGTCCTCTTTATCAACAAGCACGCCTAAGGCGCATACGGTCGGTATCTGCTCCGAGGTCGCAAAGTAATTCGTGATGTCCTCGGCGATCTCTCCGCTTACCAGCTCGACCTGACCTATGTACGGGTCACCCGTGCCGTAGTCGCGCATAACACTGAGGTTTCCGTTTTTGCCGACCGCCTTTGACGGTCGGGCACCCCGGGTTTTCAACATATCCCCTGACGTTGCCGTTGCTGTCGGCGACCGCTACGACCGCGCCCATCTCTCCGTCGCCCAAAACGCGGAGGTTGATGAAGGCGTCCTTTTGCTTTAGCATATTGCCCATAATTGACGCCGCGCACAAAAGCCTGCCCAGCGCGGCGGTAGAGCAGCGGCTGAGATCATGCAGCTTTTTGGCGGTGAACACTATATCCGACGCGTCGATAGCCGAGGCCATCACCGCGCCGTCGCTTGTGATACAACGAATGATTTTATCCATAAGTATTCCTCTTTATTAAACTTTTACGGCTGTGTAAACGACTCTTTGCTCGTCGGGTTTCGGAGCTTCAAAGGTCAAAAAGCCGTAATGCGCGAGCACCCTAAAGCCTGATTTTTCGAGCATAGTTCTGATTTCTTCATCGCTGTACGCGCGCTCTGTAAGGTACTCCGAACAGCGTGTGTACAGCCCGTTTTCGTCCTCTTCAAAAAAGTCAAGGGTTATCTCTACAATATCATTTTCAAACAGCTCGTTTTGCCACGCGCAGAGCACGTTTTCTGCCTCCAAAACAAAGTCCTTGTTGCCCAAGACCTCCCTGTGCTTGTAGGGAGTGTTTACGTCAAAAATAAACAATCCGCCGCTGCTTAGGCTCTTTGAGACCGCGTCAAATGTCTTTTGCAGCTCAGCTTCATCTATCAGGTGGTTCAGACTGTCCTGTGTGCAAACGCAGGTGTCGACGGTATAGGTCAGGTCAAGCTCCTGCATAAGCTGGCAGACGTAAAGGATGTTTATATCCTCCTCATCTCCCCTCTGCGACGCTTCCGAGAGCATTTCAACGCTGCCGTCAACTCCGAACACATCCGCGCCGAGCTTATAGAGCTCACGCGTAAGGCTGCCTGTGCCGCAGCAGAGGTCGAGCGTTTTGCCGATCTCGTGATCAAAGCGTCGGCAGAGCTCAAAAATATACCGCGCGCGTTCGGGGTACTGCCCGTCCTCCATCAGCAAATCGTAATATCGCGACAGCGATCCGTAAATCGGCATTACTTGTTCTCCTTGTTCGGGATCCTGTCGAGCACAAGGGTGTAGCCGTATGTATCGTTATCAAACAGGGCGCGCTTTACGCGGCTGATTGTCGCGGTCGAAGCGCCTGTCTCCTTGACTATTTCGGTATAGACCTTTTTTTCGGTCAGCATTTTTGCGACCACAAGACGCTGCGACATAGCCTTGAGCTCCGCGCTGGTGCACAGATCCTCAAAAAAGCGGTAGCAATCCTCTTTGGTCTCGAGCGATAAAATCGCGTCAAAAAGGAAATCGGTCTGGTCATTTTTGAGCTTGGAATTCATAATATGCTCCTCCGTAATCTAAAGGTAGTAGATTTTCACACTCTAAAATTTTACCACACAAAAGCGTAAAAGTAAAGAGGGAAATTTATATATTTTTCTTTATCGAATCGAGCGCGCCCTTTTCGATCCTGCTGACCTGCGCCTGCGATATTCCAATCTCGGACGCCACCTCCATTTGGGTCTTTCCGCGAAAGAACCGCAGGGTTATTATACGCTTTTCGCGGTTGGAAAGGTTCGCGATCGCTTCCTTAATCGAAAGCTCGTCAAGCCACGTTGAATCGTCCGTGCTATCGCCGATTTGATCCATAACATAGACGGTGTCGCTGCCGTCTGAAAAGACAGGCTCATAAAGCGACACAGGCTCGATCACCGCCTCCAGCGCCAAAACGATATTTTCCTTTGGCATATCCATAATCTTTGCGATCTCCTCGACCGTCGGCTCACGGTTGTTTTTTGCGGTAAGCTGTTCCTTGATCTGCATAGCTCGGTAGGCGGTATCCCTCATTGAGCGAGAAACCCTGACCGCCGAATTGTCGCGCAGATAACGACGTATCTCTCCGATTATCATCGGGATGATGTATAATAGTCGAAATGATATAAATATTTGGCTTGATCCCTAAAAAAGAAAGAGGCGGTCAAGCCTCTTTCATTATATCATAAAGCATTTTGTTTTTCAAGATTAAAACGTCTTGATACACTTGGTTTTCATAAACTCCATCATTTCGCCGGTGTCTTTATCTTCGTAATAAGCAACCAACAACTGCTTGAATTCTGGCACTTCCTTTTCAGGAATAATTAGCATACCGGCTCCCTGAGAAATCAAATAATGATTCGCAAAGATAACCGCCGCTCGTTTATTTCCATCATTGAAAATCTGCGCTTTCATACAGTATAGACATAGGTTAATCGCTTTTTCGTCGGACGGCAACGATTCTTCGAGGATTGCTTCAAGCCTTTCCTTTATAACACTCTCAATGGGCAGCGGAGGAATATAGCTTGTGCCGCCTATTGTAACCGGCACGCCGCGGATTCGTCCGCCGTTCTCATAAAATCCTTCATTCACGAGCTTTGCAATATGACATAGAATCGAATAATCTGACGGATAGCTGATTACATCTTTATCCAGAATAAACTCCCAAGCGTGCTTCAAATTCAGGATTTTCTGAACATCCGTTGCCGAAACGCCATTGACCTTACCATTCTCAATAATATCCTCTGTTTGCGGAAACGTCGTAGCTACGCCTTCAAGAACAGCTTGATCATAGATATTTGACTTCAAATTTGCTCTTGCAAAATCCAGATTGAGCATTACCCTTTCGGAAAGCTCCGCATCCGAGTATCCAAGAAGCGCAAGCTCTTTGTCCAAGTGCCGGATATTCTTCTTTAGCTCTCTGCCTTCACGGGCGTTTCTGAGGAGCAGCTGATATAACTCATCGGAATATTCACCGACATAGGTCGAAGTAAGCCTGCTTCCTACACGCTTGCGGATATATAGATATTTATTACCTTCACGTTCTTTGATTTCGGGATTTCCGTCATAGGGAAGCAGATTCAGCCTTGCCTGAAAATCAGCTCTTTGCTGGAGAAGTTCTTGTATCTGAGGATAATTGTTATTCATAACGTTCTCTCCTTTGGGGAACTTTTTATATATTTATTCTACCACAATGTTCCCCAAGATGTCAATGATTATTTATTCCTACCGGTAAGAAACGAAAAACGTGTAAGTGGCTGCAATAATTCTTGTTCATATAATAAAGGAGCTATAACGGAAGAAATCAAAAAACGCAAAGGCGGTTCAGTTTGAGCCGCCCTTTACAACATATATATCGTCGGAGATAAGATCACAGAATAGTCTTTTGAATGTAAACTCATTTATCTAACAGCCAGCTAATCACGTTCAGTGACTCTATCCCCTCGAATTCATTCTCTAAACCCGTATCGGTTGAGAGGATGATTTTTTTATAGTTATCACGAATTTTTCTCAGCGGCGCCAGCTCGCGCTCTCTGACCGTTTCACTTCTCATTGACTCTGTGACTTGGAAATAGATCTTTTCGTTCGCGTTCACAGCAATAAAATCGATCTCACTATTGCCTGCTTTACCGATTGCAACGTCATATCCGCGTCTTAGCAGTTCAAGATAGACGATGTTTTCCAGAATATGCCCGCTGTCACGGTCACGGTAACCCAACAGATAATTGCGCAATCCGATATCAACGAGATAATACTTTCCGAGAGTTCTAAGATATTCCTTTCCCTTGATATCAAAACGCTTGACTTCATAGAAGAAATATGCTTCCAACAGCGCGTCAACATATGCCTGCACGGTGTGAGAGCTCGGCACGGTCTTTCGTCCGTCATCCAGTAAGCCTTCATTGACCAGAACGTTTCCGATTGACGAAACCGAAATATTGCTCCCGATATTATCCGCAAGGAACAGGATGATTTTTCTCAGTAGTACCGCGTCGGTGATCTGCCTTTGTCCCCTGCGCTTCTCGCGTTCAAGAATATCACGAACAACTACGGTAGAATAGATACCGTCCATCAGTGTCAGCGCACGCTCCTGATCAAGTCCTACATCCGCGATTCCCGGCATACCACCGAACCGCAGATACGAGGCGAACATTTCCTCAAGCTCATATGCCTCACCGGAGCTGTCATAAGCACGTCTGCGTGTGCCGCCGAGCGCCGACTTTGTCTCCCGTACCTCAAATCCGTGAAAGCTGATAAACTCAGCAAATGACAGCGGCAACATCTTTATTTCGATGCATCTTCCGGATAGATAGGTAGCGTATTCCGAGGACAATAAATATGCATTGGAGCCGGTGATATAAATGTCACAGTCTATGTCCACGCGAAACGCGTTGACGGTGTTCTCCCATCCTTTCACCCGCTGTATCTCGTCGAGAAACAAATACATCCTTTTTCCGGAAACAACGCGCTCCTGTACATAACGATATACATCGTCCGCTGTCATATCCTTAAAGGCATATGACTCAAAGTTCATCTCTATGATTTGGTCATCGGTTCTTCCGTTTGTTTTCAGATGCTCCGCCATCAGCTGCAGCAGGCTTGATTTACCGCAGCGGCGGATTCCGGTAATCACTTTAACAGGTTCTGTATCCTGAAACGCGATAAGCTTATTTAAGTAGCTGTCGCGCTTTTTAAGTGTATGAGATTGGATCATTCGAAGCCCTCCTTGTTCTGTAATCAGTATTTCCAAATTTACAATAATTATAGCATAAACTTTATAATTTGTAAAGTTTTTGCTATTGATTGCAGAAACCTTTATCACCTGTTGAATCAAACTTATTTTTGTTGTTTTATTTGAATTGACTTCCGGTACCGACAATAGTTTTACTTTTGAACACAGCTTCAGGGTGTCACTTATATCAAATATTCAATATCAATTTTATTATCGTAAATTACGATTCTGTTTATGCAGATCCTCAGTACCCTTTGCTTTTCCTGCATTGTCAGATTATCCCAGACGTTCCTGAGATTTCTCACGGCGTTATTTCGATCGACAATATCCTCAACAGCGGCAACCGACGCCTTTTCGCTGCTTAACATATTAGATAAGCGTGACAATTCAGTTTGGTTTTCCTTGATCGTCTCAAGCAGAAGCTCATCCTCTTTTTCGGCATACAAATTATACAACCTTTTAATCTTGCCTGTCAGGACATCATATTTCTCTTGGAGAATTTTAATCGCCGCTTGCCTTTCGCTGTTCCCCTTTGGAAGGCGAACCTTTTTCGCGGAAACATTATCCGTCATTTTGAAAACATCTTTAATAACGATCGCCTCAAGCTCATCGGCGTCATACCTTAGATTATCGCAGTTGGGATCCTTCACAAGATTTGGTTTTGAGGTCTGCTGAGAATAGCAGTAAATTTTTGTCTTGTCCTTCCCCCACTTCTGGTATCTCATCTTCGCGCCGCATTTTCCGCAGACAAGCAAACCCGTAAGCAAATATGACGACGTGACTATGCTTTTTTTCGACCGCCTTTCGCGCTCAAGCTGAACTCTGTGCCATATATTTTCATCAATCAAGGGCTGATGACGTCCCTGAAAAATCTCACCGTTATATTTTATCTTACCTAGATATGTTACGCGGTCAAGGATCATTGAAACATGCCTGTCATTCGATACCGGAAACATACTCGCGAGCTTTGCAGTGGAATACCCTTTAAGATAAAGGTCATAAATGTTCCGAACATCCTCGGCGTGCTCATTGGGAACAAGAATATTTTGGTTGGCGTCGTAATCATATCCAAACGGAATACCGTTGCCGCCCATCCAGTAACCGTCCTTGACGCGCTCGTACATGCCCATACGGGTACGCTCGCGAATATTCTCACGCTCAAGCTGAGCGAAAACGGAAAGGATACCGATCATCGCCTTGCCGTACGGGGTCGATGTATCAAAATTCTCGTTCATCGAATAGAATTCAACGTCGTTCGGGATAAAAACCTCCTCCAAAAGGAAAAGCGTGTCCTTTTGCGAACGTGAAAGTCTGTCGAGCTTATAAACGACGACCCTGCTGACCTTTTGATTCAGAATATCTGAAATCAGCTGCTTCATAGCGGGGCGGTCAATATTGCTTCCGCTCCATCCCCCATCCTGATACACCTGATAATTGGTATAGTCCTTCAACTCACACCACTGCTTTAACTTCTTTTCCTGCGCGTCGATTGAATAGCCTTCCTCAAACTGCGCATCAGTCGATACACGGACATACAGAGCAGTTATGCCGTCAGAAGCAGCATTGGTATTGATCTCAGGCTTTTTTGAAGCTTTATATTTTGCCATTACAATCCCTCCGGAATAATAAAAGAAAGAGGTCGTTAAACCTCTTTCATTATATCATATGTCAAACAATTTTTCAACCTATTTTTTCACTTTGTATATGGTCGAAATTTCATGTTTTATTATATATTAAATTCCAATCAGCTGATGGTTGATACTTATTATGAATAGTTTTACGGGCTTTTATCAGATGACATTTCGCACCTCGCTCTCTACAATATTAAAATGTATAAATTCGGGAATTGAATCTTTTATCGCACGTTCTTTAACTTCCTTGTTTTGCGATACTGCATAAGCAGTAATTACACTTGAAGGATAAAGCAATTTCTTTAGCTTTAGCTTGCGAATTTCACTGTAATCCTCACACAAAGGTATATCGTTTTCTCTGCTGATGTAATCAATCATAGCTAAAAGATACAGACACTCAGGATACCAATTTCGTTTATAATATGTTATTATATTACTGCTCTCAATAGTTTCAATAAGAAATTCTATATCCCCAAGCTCCGTCAGTCTATGACATACATTGCTCTTAAATAACTCAAAATCAGCTCTGGGGATCATATATGGTTCCAGCAGCGTTTCCATTGACACATTCAATTCACGTGAAATTTTGTATACTGTTCCTGCGTTGCATTCGGCAAGATTGGTTTTGCCGTTGCATATATCATTTACCGTCATATACGGTACACCACTGTTTTTTGAAAGGCGGTATTTTGAAATATTATTATCTGCTAATAATTTATTAAGAGTCATTACATCACCTTCTTTACTATTATTATAACGGTTTACCGTTATAATATCAATACTATTTTTTTAACAAAAACCATATGAAAAAACATGTTAGATTTCAGATTATGCATCATAAAAACTATTTTCAGCCTGTTCCACATGGTCACTATGCCCGCTTGAATATATCTCATCGAGGAATTCGCACAACTCCTCTGTATACTGAGGTTCATAATCAGATATATCTTCAATTATAATTTTATTGCCGTTTCGATCAAATCGATTTTGAATACATAGCATGTTTATCACCACTTTGATTTTTGGATAAATCAAAAAACTTAATCAATAAAATCCAATTTGTCAATTTTTTTAACTTCGTCTATATCATAACTAGTTTTCTTTTTTTCTTTATTTATTTTATTATTATATTGTTGACCTTTGGATGTCCGTTGTTTGCCTTTTGTTTGCCCATCGCTTGCCGTGTCAACGTACTTATCGTAATTATTTACTGTGATAATCGAATACTTACTCTTCGTTTCAACCGAAATGTCCTTCGTTTTTTTTAGATGATTTAGAGCTGTGCGAACCTCTTTTTCCGATAACCCTGTTTCGGCTACAAGCCTATTTATTGACACCACTTTTTGTCCTCGATGGATCGTTATATCTCTGAAATCCTGAGAATCATAATTCGCTGTCAAAAGAATATGTAAATATAACCTAGTCGTATTAATATCTGTGTACCAACGCCATTCTAAAATCTCGCGTTTTAATTTAATGAATCCGCCAATAAACATAAAACCATTCCTTAAAAAATTCTCGTTACAGAAAACAAATCATTTCTGTTGTTATTTATATTTTAGCACTAAAATCCTGCAGTAACCTCTCAAGTTTGTTTCCCAAAAATCAGGGTACCAATTGGTACCCTCAAGCCATTTCGGGTA
>CADBXH010000085.1 GCA_902798605.1 uncultured Ruminococcus sp.
AGCGTCCTCATCATAGTAACCGTTCTTGTCGGGATCGAATGTGAGGTACTCGGGATCGTAAGTGACACCGAACTGGATAGCCTGGAGCTGGAGCGCCTTATCAACGTCCATGTAGTAGGTTACTGTTACAGTGTCGGGAGCCTCAGCATAATACTGAGCGTCTGCTGTGAAGAGGTTAGATGTAGCGTTAACTGTAAGGCCGTCACCTGCGGGTGCGGGAGCTACAGTTGTTACTTCTACGGGATCTGTTTCAACGGGAAGTGTTGTAACATCGGGAGCTGTTGTGTCGTCCTCAGGACCTGTAACATCGATTCTAAGCTTTGCGCCCTTATTTGTCTTGAAGTCATAGTTTCTGAGATCGAGTGTGAGCTCAACAGTGGAACCATCCTCTTCTACTTCAAAGATGCAGTTCTTACCATTGTAAACAGCGTCGATATCCTCTCCTGTGGGATAAAGCTGCTCAACTTCTGAACCGAAGTTGTGCGCCCACGGGTTAGATGTCGGATTACCATTGTCATCTATTGAGTTGATAGCGAA
Source organism: uncultured Ruminococcus sp. (assembly GCA_902798605.1). Next base: position 538 of record CADBXH010000085.1, read on the forward strand.
CTTGATGCTGTAGTTATCAAACGCATAGATGTCTTCCATAGTCATCTTCCATACGCCGGGGTTCTCGGGATCTTCTTCCATAGCGTTAGAAGTGTCCGAGGGATCCCAGTTGGCGCCGTTGAGGTATGTTTCCTCACCGTTACCAACAGCGATTACGGAGTAAACGTCAAGAGATGTGTCCTGAGTTACGCCGTCGCCTGTTACATTAACTGTCTCGGTCGCGGGATCAAATGTGACGGTAACGTCGCAGGTCTCAGCTACATTGAATGTGTAGTTGTCGCCTGTGTCCTTGTCGCCCCATGAACCTTCGTCCCAGCTGTGGTTCTTAAGGACCTTGAGCTGGATAGCACTGGCGGGCTCTACATTCTCGTAAGTGATCGAATATACGCCGCCATCGCCGAGAGTCATGTCGTTGGCTGAGTTTGTAGCATCCCATGTTGTACCGAAGATCGGTTTTTTGAATTTTTGCATAATACAAAATCCTCCTATTTTATTTTTTTATTTATAACATTGCTTATTTGGGTCTGCCCGCTGACCGCATACCGTAATAGTGTACCGGGTATTGGCTTAAATGCCAAACAAATAAAACAAAAAGTTAACAAAACAAAAAACACAGGCGCAGTATATGGCTATACCGTGTCTGTGATTTTATCATTCTTTAAAATTAAATACGGCGCAGTTTTCCGCTGTGTTGAACTGTAATGTGCAAGTATAGCCCATCGTCATCGCCGTGTCACGCCCTTCACAAATTTGTGTATATTATACTATAGTAACAAACAAAATGCAATGCTTTTAGAGAATTATAGAAGTTTTTTTTCGTATACATCTGATAAAATTATGCATTGCGCAAATCAGATCCGCAGATGATTTTCTGCGGATCTGTGTTATTATATATTTTCAACTTCTAAACTACGTCAACTTCGATCGATTCTGATTCGCCGTTGTAGGTCGTTACGCTGACCCTTGAAACTCCCGGAGATTTTGCGGTGATAACTCCGGTCGATTTGTCGATTTTGCAGACCGACGGGTCGCTCGACCTGAATATCAACTCGTTTGAGGCCGTGCCCTTTGGAAGCTTAGCGGAGAGCTTAAAGGTCTCGCCCGCTTTGATCGTCAGGTCAGAGGTATTGAGCGTTATATCCGTCGGCGCTTCTTTTACGGTGACGGTGCATTTCGCGCTCAGGCCGTTGAAGGTTTGGGCTATGATCTCTGCGGTGCCGAGCCCGACGGCCTTTATCCTTCCGTTTTCATCAACATCTGCTACGCGCGGGTTGCTTGAGTGCATTGTGATATGCGAAGCGGAATTATCGGGGATAATCGCCTTTAGATCGAATTCTTCGCCGATACCCATATTAAGTCTCTTTTTATTGAACTTTAGGCTTGACGGAGCTTCTTTGACGATTATATTGCAGTTGTCGTGCAGGTTATTGAACAGGCTTGCAACGACTGTTGCGGTACCGATATGCTTTGCCTGAATAACGCCGTTGTCGTTTATAAAGCCGACAGCGTTGGAGTTGCTTGTGGTGTAGTTGACTTTATGTACAGACGAATTCTCGCTTAGTATCGCGCCGAGGTTGTACTTCTCTCCCTTGCCCATTATCAGCATTTTTTCGCCTATAGCCACGCTTGTGGGCGCGGGATAAACCGTTACGGTACAGGTAGCCTTGAGCCCGTTGAGAGCTGTGACGCTGATCGTCGCCTTGCCGGGCGAAATACCGACGATATCGCCGAGCCTGTCGACCCTTGCTACCGAGTTGTTGGATGATACCCAGTTGAACTTCGCCTTTGAGTTTGACGGGGTCAGGGCGGTCGTGAGCTTGAATGTCTCGCCGACCGCAAGATCGGTAAATCCGTAACCGAGCGAGAATTCGGTCAGATCGAGGTTTTTCTCGCTGTTTTTATCGACCTTAGCTTTTGAATTTTTCCAGACGTCGATCTTATTCTTTTTGTTTTGATACAGATAGTTTCCGCCTATATAGTCCGCCTGCGATGTGCTCTGGATAGAGATAGAGTTTGAGCCGGACGACTTTATATAGTTGTCGCTGATGTCGGCGGAATAGCTGTTATCCCACAGACAGATTCCGTATTTGCCGGATTTTTCGATAGAATTGTTCCTGATATTGCTGACCTTGGCGTCCTCCACGTCGATTCCGATATTATCGCTTCCGTAGATATTGTTGCCGTCGATCAGGTTGATCTTGCTGTTGTCATAAACCTTGATGCCTTGGTAGATCGACTTATTCAAGTCGTTCTCTCCGCAGTTCATTACATTGTCTATGAAAGACGCGTTGCGAACGTTTTTAGCCCTTATTCCGTGGCCTTTAACGCTGATAAAGTTATTTCTTACGGTAACGCCTTCAAGGAAATACTCGCCCTTTGGAAGTCCGCCGCTGTTGTCGGAGTTTTTGCCGTAGTTTTTATCGAGCCTTGCGCCGACAAGCGAGATACCCTCACACTCGTAGCTTGCGTAGACGTCCTTGACCGCGCCGCAGTGAACGATAGAGTTATCGGCGATAAGAATATTTCCGTTGTGAGGTTCTTGGTAGCTTTCGGAAATATTTGTCTTTGTGCCGCCCTCATCGGCGAGCACGCTCGCCAGAAACGTTCCGTCGCCGTTGCCCATCATCGAGTACAGCGTAATGCCTCTCGGTGTGTTCTCAATAGAGTTGCCGACGATATTGACGTTTTTCCAGTTCATTCCCTGGATAGCCGCGCTGCCGAGGTTGGTGAATTTGTTGCTCTTTATAAGGATACCGTTGAACGGCTTGTTATAGATAGCGGTGTGGGTTCCTATTCCCCTTGGGCAGTCGTCAAACAAGCAGTTTTCTATCCTGACGTTGTTCATCGGGAGCGCCTCGGAACGGCAGCCGTAGATATGACCTTCCTTGAGGATATCGAGCTGGATCGCCTCGTATCCGATTTTTTCGCCGTCCATATGCTGATTTTTGAACGTACATCCCTTTACCGCAAAGCCGTCGATTCCCGCGATCTCCATAATATGACCGTTGTTTACGTTTCTGAAATTAGCCGAACGGATCGTAAAATTCGTGGCGTGCGCCGCCTTTAGGATCGTGTTCTTGGTTCCGCCGCCGTCAAAGGTACCGCCCTGGATTATGATATTCTTATAGGCGTCGTAGCCGGTCGCTCCGGAATCGGCGGAATCGTTGTTGCCGACCCTTATCATATTTGAATCGCTGTCTTCGCTTCTGGTAAGCGTAACCTTTTTAAGTTTAAGCTGGGTGTTGCTGAAGATCTTCAGCGTATCTGTAAGCTCATAATCACCCGACTCGACTTCGACAGTATAGCGCTTTTTGTCGGTGGCGTTTTTGCGCGCGATCTCGAGCGCGTTTTGGATGGCGACATACGCGCCGTCCTTTTTTATCTTCTCCGCGGTGACGGTGATATTCTGCTGATTGGCATTATTATTTGCCGCGAAGGCGCAGTTGATCAGGCCTGCCGACAGAACAACTGATACGACAAGCAACATAGAAATCAATTTGCGTCCGCTTCTCACGGCAATACCTCCCGATTGCAGAAATAGCATAAGCAATATATATTTCTATATTAGAACATTTTACCGGCAAAGTCAACAGTTTACACCAAAGTTTTCACAAAACTTTCACTTATATTTTACATAATATAATTCTAAAAAAAGAAATAACGGCAGTTGTATACACTGCCGTTACATTATAAATTTCTCATTTATTCTGATTCACGTAAAAATCGTACGATTTCTATACCAGCCATTTATTAACAACAGGGATTTTGTTCAAAACCATAGAAATCAAATACGAACCCGCAAATACCGTGAGCGAAACGATCGGAATCAAAAACGCGGAAGCCGAACCGCTTATGCTGAACTTTAATCCGTTTTCCAAAACAACTATCAGCATCGGGTGAATAAGATAAACACCGAAACTGCATTTTGAAAGATAACCGAGGCGCTCGGCTCCCTTGTCTGTCTTCGGTGTAAAATCAAGCGCCGCTTTTCCCAAAGCAAATACCGCAACGCTTGTTAAGAATACATTTACGCTCAAATAACTGTAAAACAATGTATTTACTTTGCCGGTACTCGTTGAAATCAACGCCGTACCGCCGACTGTAACAGCCATTCCGAGAACGCCCGCTATCGCGATCAGCGTCAAAGAGCTTTTCTTGAAAAATTTTTTTCTGAGCATATATCCCAAGATATAATATCCCGTATAACCCATAATGAATTTAAGATTAAGCGCTTCGGAAAAACCCTTCAGCACATCCGCCGCTTCTTTGGACGCAAGCGCCGTGAGCTCAATTATCTGAGGCAGCATAAAACCGAAAACGAAAGCTAAAGCAACAAACGCTTTTGCGAGCGCTTCATGTTCAGCAATCTTCCTCAGAAAAGGAACGATAAGGTAAAGACCGATGAGCATAATCAAAAACCAGAGATGAGAGTGGCCGTCAAACATCCTACCCGCGACCGCCTGAGGCGTAAGCATTTCTTTGTGTCTTATATACGGTACCACCGCGTAAAACGCCGACCACAAAAGAAAGATAACGGCAATTTTCAAAATGTGTTTTTTAAAAAGCTGTTTATAAGTGTATTCCCTGTCCAAAAACAACGAGCCGCTTATCATAACAAACACGGGCACCCCGAATCTTGAGATTCCGTCATAAATATTTTTTATGTTCCATTCCGTTGAATTCGGGGAAAGATCGCTCCGGTTCATTGTAGAAACATGGATCACCACGATAAAAAACGCGGCGATAATCCTTAAATAATCCAGATAGACTACCCTTGACGATTTTACTTTTTGAAAATTACTCATACCCGTTCCCCGTATTACGGCTGTTGTTCTTTATTAAGCTCGCTCAGCGTTATAATATATCCTTTTTTTGAGAATTCAAGGCAATCGGTATTCGGATCTTTGCCGAGGATTATTTTTGCAAAGTATTCCGCAAAATGCGGGTTCTTTACAAGCACGGGTCCGGTGAGGTGGGTCCCGATGAAGTTGTTGTATTTTATGCCCTCGTACTTTTCGTCACTGTTGTCGGCAAGTCCGCGCCTGACCGTAAAGGCATGGCGTTCTACTCCGAAAACCTCAGAGCATTTGTTGATAAATCCGACCAAAGTCTTCTCCAAAAACTCCGAATCAAAAACCGCGTCGGCAGTCATTCGCTTTTTGTTCTGCTCGATCGTAAAAAATCCAAACAGACCGAGTCCGTCATACGCTTTGCCCTCGCAGTCGGTTATGCTCTTGCCGAGCATCTCAAACGAGTTGCCCGTAAACAGCGCGGGCTTGCCGCTCTCGATATAGTTTTTAAATGCTTCCTTGTGCTTTTTAAAATCATCGAGCACCAGCTTTTGGTTTCTCTCCGTGCCGGAACCGATAAAGACAAAATCGTACTCGGCAAAATCAACGCTGTCGCCGAGCGATTTTTTAACGACCTCGCAGTCGGCGCCGCTCTGAGTCAACACTCTCTCGATCACGCTGACGTTGCCGTAGTCGCCGTACAGGTTCATAATATCGTAATACAGATGCATAATTTTCATATCACTCACCCTTTACCTTCGCCAAAAATTTGCCCTTGTCGGAGAAGCAGGTAATCGCGTAGATATACCTTCCGCTGCCGTTGTCAAGGTAATCGACCGCTTCGTTTATATCCTCGAACAGCTGTATCTTATCGCTCGGGATACCGGTGAACGAAAACCTCATTCCGAGGTCGTTGACGTACTTGCCCGCGAGGACGATCTCGCCGACGTTCGGGGAATCGAGCAAATCAAAGTCGATATCCCACAACCACGAAACATCGCTTGTAAAGTACTTTCTGCTGACTGCGTCGACGATTATCATAACGTCGCAGCCGTCCTTGTAAGCGGAGGCTACGCGCAGGCTTTGGTCGTAGCTGATACTGTTCTCGTGCTTTGAGGTGAGCAGAGTTCCCTCTCTGTTGCCGAGTTCAAAAGTGATGACCCTGCCGTTTTTAAGGACATAGTCGTTCATATCGCGCGCGATCTCTTCGCCGTCGATGCCGACTATCCGAGCCACGGTATATGCCGACAGGATATTATAAATATTGTAAAGCGATTTGAGTGCGAGCGAGATATGATATTTTCCGTCGATCTCCATAACGCCCTTGTCAAGGTCGACGGCAGTTATTGTATACTCGGTGTCGTGGCGCTTGTAGTCGCATTTTGTACACTTGAAGTGACCGATATGGTTGTAGTGGTAGGTGCTGTATGTCATCGGAGCCTTGCAGACAGGGCAGTACGCGCCGTCGTTATACGCGCTGACGAGGGTATCGGTATCGGTCGAGAGCTTGTCCGCGCCGAACCAGATAACGTTCTCTCTGTTGAGTCCGAAGCGCGACACGAGCGGATCGTCGGCATTGAGAATAAGCTGAGTTCTGTCGTAAATGCTGTCGGCGATAGCGTCATACACCCATTCGGGGTGACCGTTGCGCGTAAGCTGGTCGCGGTAGAGGTTGGTGATAACATAATGCGTGGGCTTGATGAACTTGAACGTATAGCGCGCAAAACGCTCATCGCTCTCGATAAGCAAAATATCGCTCTTGACCTCGCCCGACAGCGTTGAGCTTCCGAGCACGAGCGTGGTCACGCCCTCGATCTGGTTAGAGCCCTCGCGGTTCCACGCGACCGTCTTGCCGTTTTTCTGCAAAATATGGGCGATCATCTCGACCGTAGAGGTCTTTCCGTTGCTGCCCGTCACGGCAATTATAAACTTTGGCAGCTCTACCCTGCCGAGGATATCGGGGCAGATTTTGAGCGCGACCTGACCGGGCAGGCTGCTGCCCTTGCCGAGCAAGCCTCCGACAAAGCGGAGCAGCTTGCAAATCAATATTGTAAAAAACACTTTCATAATTAATCTCCGTATAGCTAAATTGATAATACCATTATAAGCCAAAACAAAAAGTTTTTCAATAGTGATTAAAAAAACTGTTGAACAATCAAAAACAACGTGGTATACTAACACTGTAAGGCAACTTTGCCGTACATCTTTGCAATATATATTCAGCTCTATTGCCTGAACGGCAGAGCTTTAATATAACCGGAGAGGAGCTTATAAATGATTGGTATTATTTGCGCTTTGAAAATCGAAGTAAACGGACTTAAGGAGCTTATGGAAAACTCCGAGTCCACAAAAAAGGCAGGTCTTGAGTTTATCAGCGGACAGATTTTTGAAAAGGATGTTGTCCTGCTCGAATGCGGAATGGGCAAGGTCAACGCCGCTGTGGGCACTCAGATCATGATTGACCTGTTCAATCCCGACGTTATCATCAACTCGGGTATCGCGGGCAGTCTTTCAAAGAACCTGACGATCGGCGACATAGTTATCTCGACCGACTGCGTTGAGCACGATATGAACTGCACCGAGCTCGGCGATCCGAGAGGACAGATCCAGTTCACCGATGAAAAGAGGATCGCTATCCCGGCCGACAAGGACACCTGCAAAAAGCTGGTTGAATGCTGTCAGGGCCTCGGCTCGCACGTTATGACAGGACGTATCGCGACCGGCGATATCTTTGTTACATACAGAGGCAAGCGCGATTTTATCGCTTTTGAATTTGACGCTCTCTGCTGCGAAATGGAGGGCGCCGCCGTAGGCCACGTTTGCTATATGAACAAGGTTCCGTTCGCCATCCTGCGCTCTATCAGCGACGACTTTAAGTTCAACACATCCGAAAACTACGACGAGTTCAAGCATCTTGCCGCCGAAAGATCTATCAAGGCGCTCAAGAAGTTTATCAGAATGGACTAAAATATTTTTGCAAGCCGCAGCCTCTTGCTTTTTGTAAGGGGCTGTTTTGTTTGCGGCTGTTTACATTTTTGGGGCAACGCCGACAATTTTGAGAAAAATCTTGACATTTGGGTGCGGAATATGGTATGATACTTCTCGCAGGCAAAACGCCGCAGAATAATATACATAGGGGTATAGCTCAGTTGGTAGAGCAGCGGTCTCCAAAACCGCGTGCCGAGGGTTCAAGTCCTTCTGCCCCTGCCATCAATTTTTGGCTTCGGAAAGCGATTTCCGAAGCCTTTTCTCTTTTAATTCTACCAAAAATTATACCACCTTTATGCGATGTTCAAATTTATGGCGCTGTCGCAAATTTATGGCGCTGTCGAGAGCGTTTATCGTCGTCTCCTTTGCGGTCTTTCGACGGTTGATATAAATTCTCTCGGTGGTCTGTACGCTTTCGTGTCCGAGCAAAACGGAAATGTCCTGAATCGGTACGCCGTTGTCGTCGAGGATACTCGCCACAGAGTGGCGAAATCCGTGGATCGTACAATGCGGCAAGCCGGCGTTTTCGGTCAGACGGTTTACCACTCGATTGATTGCGCTGAGGTTGACATACGGTTTTCCGAGAACGGTGCGGACAATGAAGTTGTGACTTTTGTCGTAGCCATTGCCCAACAGCTTGGCATAATCCTCCTGCCGCTGTTTTTCCTCTTTCAGCGCTTCCAGAACGGTATCGTTGAGCGGAATTTTGCGGTTACTGCTCGCCGTTTTCGGCGTTGTAATTTGCATTGTCACGTCCTTGCGACTCCCTGTTCTGCTCTTGTTTACCCGCAAGAGCTTTTTATCATAGTCTACATCATCCCACGTCAGGGCAAGCAATTCGCCCTTTCTCAGCCCTGTATAGAGCGCTAAAAGCAGGAATATGTAGATATGGCTCTCGTGCTCTTTTGCGTAAAGCAGAAGCTTTCTGACCTGCTGTGCGTTGTACTCGGGAACGTCCTTCTTGATACTGTGAGGAAATGACGGCATACGGCTCCTTAATACCGGATTCTCGTTAACATAGCGATTCTCAAGAGCGTATTCATACGCCGACGACAACACTCCTCGGATATTTTTGACTGTTTTGTAGCCTAATCCGCCCTTGCCGTTTGACTTACCGTGTTGAGAGAGAAACACAAAATACTTGGTGAACACCTCCGGCTTCATATCCTTGAACTTGTATCTCTTTGACTCAAAATAGGGCTTTAGCTTGCCGCTCACGGTCTTGTCATAGGATTCCCAAGTAGAGGGCTTTATGATTCCCTTGATACCTTTCAGCCATTTGTCGAGAAAGTCGGTAAAGAGTACATCGTCGCATTCAAGGTTGATATCCTTGTAGCTCTCAATGATCTCTTTCATCTTCTGCTCTGCTCGGCGTTTGTTGCTACCCTTAACGGGTATCTTCGTGGCAATCATTTTCTGTTTGCCGTTGACACGAAATTTGGCATAGTAGTAATTGCCTTTTATTATTAAGCTTCCTTCCAATTTTTTGTCCTTTCTTAAGATTTGTGATTTAGTTTTCCGTAATAGCGGTTATAAAGTTTATAACGCTTTGTTTCGGTACGATATATCTTTTACCCACCCTAATATTTCGGATTTCGTTGCTTTTCAAGAGAGAATATACTGAGTTCTTCCCGATATGCAATATCTCCATCACATCTTCAATGGATAAAATCTCATCGTACTCTGTAAACATTTCTTTACTCATTTTGCACCTTTCTTATTGGTTGAAAGCCCGCTGTGATTACAGTCTATCACACCGGAACATCAACTACAAACGTGCAAATAAGAATTACTGAAAATCGAAAAGTTCAATTACACTTTTCTTCGGGATGACATATTTCTTGCCAACCTTCAGGCTACGTATTTCTCCTGATTTCAGCATTTGATATACCGATACTCTGCCGATTTGAAGCATTTTCATCACTTCTTCAACAGTCACGATATCGCCGTATTCGGAAAACATATCTTTTATTTGTTTCATTTTCTCACCTTTCTTATTGGTTGAAAGCCCGCTGTGATAACAGAATATCACAACGAGCTATCAACTATCAAATGTGCGAACTAAAAAGCACTAAGCGGCAAGAAAATCAATAATGCTTTTTTTGGGAATGATATATCTTTTACCGACTTTTAAAGTATGGATTCTACCCGACTTCAATAAGTCATAGACCGTAACCTTACTGAGATGCAGCATTTTGGATACGTCATCAACAGATACCACATCATCATATTCGGTAAACATTTCATAAACCTTTTCAGCCATAGCTTTCACCTCGCTTCCCTGTTTCTGTTTCGGACACGGCGCTGATAATCGGCTTGCGCCAGCTTCATCATTCGCCGTTGAACTTCCTGCGGACTGCATTTCGGAAAATATTTACTCAGCTCGTCATACTGAAAACTGATCTTCTCTCGCTGATTGGGCTTGTCCGCCGAGATAATTCTTTCAATTACTTCGCTGTCAAGTCTGCCCGATTGCGAGAGCTTTTTCATTTGGATCGCCTGTGAGAGCGAGGGCGTTTTGTCCTCCAGCTCTATCGCTTCGAGCAAATCCTGTTGTTCATATTCGGACAGATAAGATAGCTCTACGCCGACGCTGAAAGCGATTCGTTCCTCATCCACCATTTTCAAAAGCTGCGGAATCAGATTTGTTAAGCGTATGTAGCGTTGAATTTGCCTTGCACTTTCGCCTGAATTCTCAGCTATCAATTCATCTGTTCTTAACTTTGTGCCAAGTTGGCACGAAGTTTTGCCTTGATGTTTCATAGCTTCGAGCTTCATCTTGTAAGCGAACGCCTTTTCGCTCGGCAGGATATGCTCACGCTGTAGGTTAGCGTCAACCATTGCGATCACCGCTTCATCATCCGTCATTTCTCTGACAATCACGGGTATGTTTTCAAGTCCGAGCTTGCGGCAGGCTTCCAAGCGGCGATGTCCTGAGATAAGTTCATAACCGCCGTCCGGCAACGGTCTTGCGAGCAACGGGGTGATCGTTCCGACCTTGCCGATACTCTCGACAATCTTCGCCATATCCTCATTGTCCGCCACGGTGAACGGATGATTGCGGAACGGCTGTATTTCTTTGATGGGAATGCTCTGAACATTCTCCTGAATGGGTTTTGTCATCTTTCATATTCCTTCTTTCTTGTATTAGGTTTCCTTCCTCTTGCGAGGTTTTGCGCTTGTATTTCACAGCGGATATTTTCGTTGATCTTCGGTTCATCCTCAATGATCGTGAGGGCGATTTTCTTTTCCCTGCGGAGCTGCCGCAGGAGCGTTGTGCAGTCGTCACGGCTCTTTTTCAGCTCCTTGATTCTGTCGTCGTCATCGCAGTGACGCAGCTTGTTATACACCTTCTCACGCAGTTCGATGACTTCTTTGATCTCCTTATCGGTATCGGTGATAAAGGTTTTAACGTCGTCGATCGTGTGCAGCTTTTTGTTTGAAAGCAAAGTCACTTGCCGTGAAAACCTGTCCAAATATCTCCACGCTTCACGCATCTCAGCCGATAACGGTTTACGCTGATTCCACTTTGGCAGCCTGCCCATCAGGAACATATAATGAAGGTACTTGGCATATAAACCGCCGAAGCATTTGAGCAGCTTGAAACTGCCACGGTATCGGATTTTCTTCGGTCTATAATCTCTCATTTTCACTCTGGAATAGTGATACTCATCAAAGTGCTTGTATCCGTACTGCTGATAATGAACCTTGATTCTGCGGAGGATGGCTTCGTTTGTATATTCATCACCCAAGCGGTACATCCTCACAGATTTGTTGCTATTCACAGAGCAAATCGTCCAATATCTTCGCCGAGGATTGGTGTTGACGATAAAGCCTTGGCTTTTCATTACACGGTCAAAGCTCGATATGCTGTATGAACGTTCTATACCGAAATCAATAGCTTTCCGCATAAGATTGAACGTTGTCGGCTCGCCGTTTTTCTCGGCAAAGTAAATGCTCCTCGGCGTTTTGCCTGTCGGATTTTTGATAACGGTCAGATTATGTTCGGCACAAAGCTCGTCCGACAAAGCACGAAATTTCCAGTAAGCGCCCTCGTTGCAATCAAACTTTTTGCCCATCCACATATTGGTGCTGCAAACGACAAAGTGATTGTGCAGCGTACCGGTATTCAGATGCGTTGCTACCACCACCTGATAATCGTTGCCCCACATTTTCTTTGCCAACTCAACGCCGATTTCGTGACAAAGCTCCGGCGTAATCTCGCCTGTTTTGAAACTCTGATAGGCGTGATAGGCAACGTTTCCGCCTGTTTTTCCGAAGCGTTCCTGCACGGCGTTCATCTCCTCAAAGGCGGTTTCGGCGTTGCAATTCACGCCCGTCACATAGCAACGACTTTCCGTTTTCGCTTCGTCACCGGCGTAGTTGATTGCCTTTTTCAAATCGGGATCAACCGTCTTTTCGGGGTTGGCTGCGTAGTTCACAGTTCGCTCCAAGTTGTCCTTAACCGCCCAAATTTTTGTCGTCGCCACCGCTGTCATCCTCCTCTCGTTCGTGGTAAGCGGAGAGAATTTTCTGCTCGATATACGAGAGTTTTCTCTCCAAAATCCTTCCGTCAAGCGGATACAAATTGCTCCGCAAATCGTTCACGGAAGCGTACGCTTCATAAAGCTTTTGGCTCGGTTTTTCGGTCAGCTTTTTGTTCAAACCGACCTTTCTCAGATACTCCGAGAGCGAAATCCCATAGTGCTTTGCGGCTCTTTTCAACCGCTTTTTCTCGCCCTCGGTTACTCTGACATTGATGTTAAAATTGCGCTTTCGCATAGTTAAACTTCCTTTCTAAATTGGGGTTACAGGGGATCATTCCCCTTTCGGCTTTTCAGCCGCCGGTTTTGGCATTACAAAACCTATGCTCGCTACACCATAAGACTAACGTCCTGTGTAGAGCCGTGTAGCCACGTTACACATTTTCAATGATTTCGATCTTCTCAAGGTAAACTTTGTTTTGATTACTTTCCGAATAAAAAAGTCGGAGCTTCGTCCTGCGCTTTCATTTCAAGCGTTCCGGTGAATTCTCCGACCTCCTCCATCATCTGATAGTCCGAGGTGTCGATCATCATTTCTCTCATCTCAACCAATGAGAATACTTTTGCGTTGTCGTTCATTTGGTTCTCCTTTCCACTTCCCGAAAAAGAAATGTTTTCGCCGCCCATATAGGTAGGTGTGTTAAGATAAACTTCTTCTTTTTCGGTTAGTTATTTTTTTATTTATCTATTTAGTTATTTATATATAGGAGCTGCTTCTGCCGTTCACGCTGACGGCGCTTGCGCTCGGCTGCCTTCTGCCGTTTTATTCGTTCGGCGCAGTGATCGCAGTAGCGTTTGTTGCGAGCCTTGGAATAAAAGCGTGAGCCGCAGCTTTGGCAGCGCTTGTAGTCGTTGCCGCAGATCAGCTCCCGGTACAGTTCCTTGTCGAGAGGAAGTACGGCGTCCTTGAAATGATTGCAGAAGATGTGATACTTGGAAATCAGCTGCACGCAAGTGTGCGTTTCTCCGTCGTCAAGCAACAGACAGTTGCCGTCCATACAGTTGCAGCACTCCCGCCTGACCAAGCGGCTGACCTTCCGAAACTGTCCTGCTTTAATTTCAATGAGCATTTGACCTCCTTTCCTGTCACGCTTAGTA
>CADBXH010000086.1 GCA_902798605.1 uncultured Ruminococcus sp.
ATTAAATTTGGTGCGCTGGCTGATCAGGCTCTCTCGAAATCTGCTGACCGCATTGGCAGCGCGGCTTTTCTCACGCGGAAAGGCTTCTAAAATCTGTTTAGCCTGTCCGCGCTTGCCGATTTCAAGCTGATAGCGGGGCTCACCTGTATCTTCAATCCAAACCGATTCATAGGATGCGTTTAGAGCCGTTCGGCTTTGTAATATTGCCAGTTCAACAGACGGAATGTCAGAATTCTGTATGATATCGAGTTCTTTCCGAACACCACCTAATTGTTCCTGCAATTCGGCGCAATCGCGCTCCGATTCCTTGACCTCCTGCTCCTTCTCCGCGACTCTTTCGCGCAGGAAGAACACGTTGCCGGTATCTAAGGTGGCGCGTTCCTGCTCCAACGACTCGATCTCCTGATGATGCACTGCACTTCTTACGACCTGCCGTGCCGCGTTGGTCAGCCGCTCCGCGTCGCTTTGCGAATAGCCCTCGGTGTCTTTGCAAGCTGTCGCGCCGATTTTCAGCGAGGAATGGATTTCGATCAGCCTGTTATTTGCGGTGATTTCGCGTTTGATCTCATCAAGCCGCAAAATGATTGCATTCTGTCCGATTGCCGGATGTTTCCAAAGTCTCGGATTCAGTGCGCGAACGACATAATTCTTGTACAGCAAGCCTTCGTCGGTAATGGAAATGGGATAGTCACGGATATACTCGGCGTGATCGCACTTGATGACCCTGCCCAGCAGATAATCCAAATAGGCGCGGACGTTGGGATTATCAGTCTCAATTTCCTGCGCCAAACTGTTTTGCTCCGCGCGCGGATGTTTTTTCATTATCTTTTCGGTATCGACGATGCCGGTGTCGTAAACCGCCTTGTCGCGCTTGATGCGGTCAAAGACCTTGACGGCGAGCCGCACATACTGCGGCGGCACGATAATATAGTATTTCTGGGTATTCAGATATCCCTCGATCGCGTTGCGCCAGCGGTCGTTTTTGATCTCCGAGGCCTCCGCCACCAAAACGACCTCGGCGTTTTTGTTGAATTTGGCTTTGATCTGCGACAACACCGCCTGCTTCAGATCCAGCGCGTTCTGCGGAAATTGGAATCTGCCTTTTTCAAGACTTTCCTGCTCCTTTTTCAGCGCGCGGAGCATTTCACCTGTCTGCTCCAAATCCTCCTGCAATTTGGACAGCAGCACCGCCGCCGTTTGCTTGAAGCTTTCGAGCGATCGAATGATAGACGGCAACGCGGTCTGTGACATTTCCGTGAGACATTCGGGAGGCAGATCCTCTGTTTCGTTAAAAACCTGCCGCAGTTGTTCGGCCATGGAAAGCATACTGTCAAGATGGACTGCGGCAGTCGCTTCGGGCTCATCGGTATCAAAGCAGTTTACCCTGTCGAACAAATCGTTCACGGCTCGGTCAAAGTGCATTCGAACGCGCTCCAACTGACCCTGCGCTTTCTCCCATTCTGTCTGCGCATTAGAAATGCTCTGCTCTAATTCCGCTATTTTTTTGCCGATTTCGTTTAATCGCCGTTCTGTTTCGTCATTGTGCAGTTGCAGGCGAAAATCCTCATATTGCTGCCGCAGGATATTGAGATTATCCGATTCCATCCGGAGATTTTCCTGCAAATTCAGCAATTCATCGGCTTTGGCTTTTTCTTTTTTCCGCAGCTCCAGCAGGCTTTCCTCCGATAATTGAATCTGCGCGCGGTCGATCAGGTAGGAATACAGCGTGACACTTTGACGGTTTTTCTCGCAATCCTGAAAGCACTGCTCAATGGATTCCAGCGCCGCCTTTTTGCGTCCGAGCTCGTCGGCAGTGCGTTCGAGATTCTTATAGTTGCGGATATTCTCCTGCATAGGCTCGATGTCGATGCCCGCGTCACTTTCGCAGATAAACTCGGTTATGAATTTTTGAATGTCGTTATCAGGGTTGAAGGCGACCGCCTTTTTCAGCAAATCCCTGAATTTATCGCGCAGTCCGCCCAAGAGTCCGTAGATCTCGTCGCGGTAAGCTTTTCCGGAATCAAAAAAGCGGGCTTCCCTGACGTTGCCGCGCTTAAAAAAATCCCTGAGCTTGGGAATATCCAGTGGCACACGCGACACGATAAATTGATCGTCGGGGATTTGTCCGATATACTTAAAGAAGCGTGCGGTTTTGTCATTCGGCGAATACACATCGAAAACGCCGCCAAATGTCAGACTGCGGTGCTTCACATCGTCATACCACTCCGTTACCACGTAGCTCGTGAACCGTCCGCTTCGCAGATAGCGGTAGCCGCCGTCGGCGTTGTCGCTCAGCTCTCCGCAGAGATAGCTGTCCAAGGTGCGCGCGCTTTTGCCGCTCGCGGATTTATTGAAATACCTTCCTGCCGTATCGCCGAACAGCACCAATTGCAGGGCGTCGATGATGGTCGATTTTCCCGACGCGTTGACGCCCGTCATGTAATTGAGCTGTTCAAATTCGATCATTTGGTGCGAGAAATAGTGCCAGTTAATCAGCAGCAGTTTTTTCAGCAGTTTCATCCCTGTTGTCCTCCGTGAGCTTCATCTCGTCAAGCTCCGCCTTCATCGCGTTGATACTTTGGTTGCTGATGATCGTCAAAATCGACGGCAAAACCAGAGTATCGTTTCCGTCTCCGCTCCACGGAGAAGATGTCATTTTCTGGATAATATTAAAATGCGCCAGCGCGCTTTGCGCGTCGATCCGCTCTTTTTGATTGGATTTTCCGCCCTTGAGCAAGCCGAGGGTCTTCATCTTCTCGACCACGGAAGCCGTGTCGGTTTTCACCACATGATAGCTGTTCTCGTTCTCGCGGTTTTCCTCGTAAATCAGGCGGCAAACATAGAGAAAAAGCGTCGTGAATCGATCGAGCCGAAAACGGTTGTGCTTGTATTCGCTGATCAGCGCCACCACGCCATAGGTATCGTCCTTCGTCAGCTTCCAGCCCGTCACCTCAAAATAGTCGCGGAATATGTCAAACAGCCGCATCACCATGTTGTAATCCGCGTTCGGCAGGGTCGTTTCCTCGCTCGGGTCGTAGGTGAAGCGCACCATGTAGGTATGTGAGAGAAGATAATTTCCCAAGCGGCGGAACTCGCCCTTTTCATAAGCATTCAGGTTTTCATATTGTTCGCTCCACATCAGCGTTTCCCTCCCTTTTTCAGCACGAACCGCGGGATGCGGTACACGCCCTTTGGCACATAACCGTCCGTGATCTCGATACGATACCCTCTCGTGCCCCTGTAGGCGCTGACGACCGACAACAGCGTCAGGATATAATCGGTGTCATTTTCGACGGTTACCTCCTCGCTTGCCACTTCGGTCCTGCCGTTTGCAAACAGGCTGTCCATATATGACTTCACGCGCGCATCGGAATAGCCGCTTCTCAGCTTACCGACCACGGCGGTCAAAATCTCCTTTTCGATATCGCGCTCTTCCTCAATGGGCTGCGGCGGATCATCGGAACGACGGCTTCGGATGTTCTTATGATACAGAGAGCCGGCGTCAATATATTCCTGCCGGTTTACGGTGATCCCCTCTTCGAGCATATTCATGATTTTCGGCGACTGCTCATCTTCCGCAGCGGCACAAGCTTTGAGCAGCTCTACCAGCTTTCCCTTGATCGTCTGATCGGCAGACATCACATAGCGGATCTTGTCGATCGACTGCTTGGTCATTTTGCTGTGCTTGATGTCGATTTCATCGAGCAAAACGGAAACAGCGCCGTAGGAATCCGTGATCGCTTCAATAGTCGTCAGGATATCCTCGTGCGCTTCGTTTTGATCCGCATATTCTTTTGTCGCCATCGCTTTAGCCGCCATTTCATCGAGCAAGGCGTCGTCAAAGCGAATATCCGTCAAAATGCCGCGTATCGGTCCGGAATAGCGCGTGAAGGAATCCATCGTCTTGATCGGGTGATACACTCGATCAAGCGCCTCCTTGTACGCTTCAAAATGGTTTTTCAGCAGCAAATTGACGTCTGTGTTTTCTCTGATTACTTTTTGATAGCCGCGAATGCCGTAATAGAAGGTGCGCAGCTTATAATCCAATTTTTCGGTGTTGTTTTTCGCGACGATCAGCGCCTCATACATACGGTCGCGGTTGTCGGTATACGCCTGATTGAGCGCGGAATAGGTGGAAAACACCAGCGAATCATACTCCGCGACGCTCTCCTCGGTCAGCTCCTTGAGCATACGCATCACGGTGATGGCATAGGTGTTCGGAATGATGATCTCCGTAAAGGAGCCGTCGAGGAATTCGCGGTCAATCCAACCTGTTTTCACAAGTCGGCGCACGACCAGACGCGCTTTGCCGCGCAGCGAAGAAGGCTCCGAATCCTCCGCTTCATCGCCTTCCTCCAAAATATATTCGCGATCCTCCAAAAGCAGCTCAACCTCCGCCAGAAACGCTTTCAAGCGGATGTTGATCTCACTCTGGAACATCTCATAAAGCTTCATCAGCGCGTCCGCGTAGATCTCACGGTTCGGAGAAACCAAAACCGAAAAGAAATCCGCAGGCACGATTTCAAATACTTTCAAGCAAAACACCTTATGTACTCAATAATTATTAATATTATCATACATCAACACTAGGGTGATTGCAAGGGGTTTGATGGTTATTTTGCAGAATTTTGAGAATAGTGTCAAATCATGGAATACTCTATATGTCGGAGCGCAGCTGTTATGTTTTTGTTACGTATACTTCTCCTTTATTTGAAAATTTTCGGATTATTTATCAATCTATTCCGGATTTTGGAAAAACTTGATTCAGTCCCATTTCTCTGATGTGATCAATATAATCAAATATTATATCATCATTATATTTGCGCTTGCCGTCATTTTTCATTTGAGCCATACATTCAACCAATATAGCGTATTCATTTTCAAGAGATGTGTCAAATATCCCCTGGTCATCTGTATTAATAGACACCGATAATTTGTTTCCACTTTTATTGTCAGAGATAATATGATCATTATTCTGGTAATATCAAAAGCAACGATACGATATATCTACTTTTCTTTACTGTTACAATTTTCGTAACGTTAAGCGCGTATTATATAGGATTATCCATTATTTAGAATGCGTATTATTAGGATTTTCGAGAATAATTATATTGCGTATTATTAAGAAGTATGTTATGATAACTATGAGAGGAGTTGTTTCTATGATTTTTCAAAGAAAAATATATGATAAACTATTGCAGTGGAAAGAGAACTCCGCTGATGAAAAAGCCCTTATGATAGAGGGAGCTCGCCGAATCGGTAAATCTACAATCGTAGAAGAATTCGGTAAAAACGAGTATAAAAGTTATCTGTTGATCGACTTCAACGATGTAAGTCAGGTAGTCAAAGACGCGTTCGAAAAGTATCTGAATGATCTCGACACCTTCTTTATGATCCTGTCAACCGAGTACAACAAGACGCTTTTTCCGCATGAATCACTTATTATATTTGATGAAGTACAGCAATACCCCAAGGCGAGGCAGTCTGTGAAGAAGCTAATCAAAGATGGGCGTTATCATTATATCGAAACCGGTTCTTTGATTTCCATAAAAGAAAATGTCAAGGACATCACCATTCCCTCTGAGGAACGCAAGCTGAGAATGTTTCCTCTGGACTTTGTGGAGTTTTGTCGGGCACTGAACGAAGAGAAGATGGTCGACTATATTGAGACTTGCTTCAAACAAAAAAAGCCGCTTGAAGATGACCTTCATCATAAGGCAATGATGATCTTCAAGCAGTATATTCTGGTCGGCGGTATGCCTAAAGCGGTTTTGAAATATCTGGAAAACGGGCGCAGCTTTGCCGCGGCAGATGAAGAAAAACGAGATATCCTTACATTGTACCGAAACGATATCAGCAAAGCAGAAGTTAAGTACCGCTCGAGGATCGCATCGATCTTCGATCAGATTCCTGCGTTCCTTTCTCAACACGAAAAGCGGGTGAAGTTATCAAACATCGAAAGCAACTCCACTTTTCCGATGTATCAGGAGACTTTTTTCTGGCTTGGTGATTCGATGATTACAAACGAGTGCTTCAATTGCAGCGATCCGAATGTTGGGCTTTCGATGAACGAGGACAGGACTTTTGTGAAGTGCTATATGGGCGATACTGGTTTGTTGATCAGCCACGCCTTTTCCGAGCCGGAAATCGCCGATGGGGAACTGTATAAGACGATTCTCCATGATAATTTGTCGATCAACGAGGGTATGATTTTTGAAAACGCTATTGCACAGCAGTTAGTTAGTAATGGTTATCCGCTGTTCTTCTACACCCGTTATAATCACGAAAAACACCGTAACGATATCGAAATCGACTTTCTAATCTCCAACGGCAGCAAGCTTAAACCTAAAATCTACCCTATCGAGGTAAAGTCAGGCAAACGCTATACCACGAAATCTCTTGAAAGGTTCATTGAAGTTTTCCATAACCGGATCGGGGCAGCATATATCATTCACACAAAGAACCTATCAAAACAGAATAATGTCATTTGCATACCGGCATATATGACATTTTGTTTGTAGGTTCACCTTATAATTGATAGATAAACAATTCGTATTACATGTAACAGCTATCGGTTTTCAGCATTCTTAAAATAAAAATTGTTATTTAATGAACAGATGGCAAATTCTATTAACCTCACGAAAAAATATTTGTTCACAGAATTGTATGATTATTTTAGTTCCAATTGAACAAATCATTAGCTAAATATCAGTGCATGTCGAATATTGTAAATATGCCATGCAATCAAAGAATCCGCTACAGAGGGATCAAAGATATACACAACCAAAACCGCATTGCTTTAAGCGTGCGGTTTTATATGTAACCGTCAAATCTATACTGGATGATTATTAAGAGGCTAATTATTTGTATAAAAATGTCAAATTATGGTATATATTAGTGCAGGTGCGATTGTCAAGTCTTAACCAAAATTTTTTAAAATTTACATTAAAAACTTCTTGACTATCTACTAATTTAATGTTATCATTTATTTAGCGAACATACGTTTGGCATTCCGCAATAAAGAGGTGTTTATTATGACTGAAATAAAGATCATCGCAAGAGCGCAGATGTATTTGGAAAAGCTTGCTAACGGGATCGATCCGCTGACGAATAAAGAAGTCCCGGAAAATGATGTTGTCAATAATGTTAGGATTTCCAGATGCTTATTCTATTCATCCGGTATTCTGAAGCAGATCATTGATAATAAAGGCAAATTCAAATTGGAATTGCCCGACAGAGCTGAGTTCACCATCACACCGGAGCAATTATCGCGCTTTGATTATTCAGACTACCCTATATCTATATCCGAGATTACAAAGCGAATCAATGATTTAGTTAATACTCTCTATATTAAGGAACTGAAACGCGGAGTTATTTCCGATTGGTTAACGGAAACCGGAATGCTTTCCGACATAATTGTGAACAATAAATCGAGGAAACGTCCGACAAGCGCGGGACAAAACATCGGCATTATCACGGAAGAGAGAACCAGTCGGCAAGGAAGAACTTACGAGGCGGTTTATTACAATCTCAACGCCCAGCATTTTATAATCGACAATATCGACACGATTATTGAATACAACCTGCAAAAAGCGAATAAATAATTAAATCAGCTGTGCTCTGAAAATCGAGCACAGCTGTTGTTTTGTGAATCAAAAGATGATAAAATCACTCAAATATTGCATAACTCTTCCCTATC
>CADBXH010000087.1 GCA_902798605.1 uncultured Ruminococcus sp.
GAATGGTATCTCTTAACGTCAAGCGTCTGCATATACTCTGCGAGTGCACGCTCTCGAGCGTCGGTCAAATCAAAACGTACCGTCATTTTATACACGTCCTTCATTCTTCGCCTCGGCTCTCAAATAAACATCGGCAAGATATTCATAGCCTTTTGCGGCAGCGCAGATATCGTCGATGAACTTTACACGGTCAAGATTGCCGTGATAGAAATTCTTGATCAAGCAACCGCCGCCACCGCAAACGTAGAGCTTCATTGTGCTTTCATCATAACCGTGCTCACGCAGACGGCGGAAGAT
The DNA here is from genome assembly GCA_902798605.1 of uncultured Ruminococcus sp. The sequence goes on from CADBXH010000087.1 coordinate 298, forward strand.
TTCTGCGACATATTCCTCCGCAATAGCGGTAATTATCTCTAAATCTGAAACGGGAATATCTGCCGTGCCTGTCCGCAACACCTCGTCGATGATATAGTCGTTCAGCTCTCTGCGCGTCTTACGCATAAAGCCCTCACGAATGGCGAGCGTGCATTGATAAGTGCCGAACTTCTCGGTGAACATCTTACCGCTTTGCGGTTTGCCGTTGATAAGATAGAGCGTGTTCATCGTGCCATTACCGATGTCCGCTACCATACTCAAACCTTTGAGCGTGGATTTGATCGGAACAACAGCAGAATAGCCCTGCGGATAGATTTTCACATCACAGATTCGGATATGATAATTTACATTCCGAAAAGTAAAGGTCACACTCTCATTCTGCGAAAGGTACTTCGCAAAATCCGCTTTCTGTCCGCTTGTCCAAGTCAAGGGCAAGCCTGCGGCGATAATCACGTCCGCTTCTGTCAGTCCTTCGTCCGCAAGCTCGGTTGCGATAGCGGCGAGAGTGAGAATATAGTAATCCTCATCGTTCTGCTTTTCGGGCAGAAACTCCTTGTGTCCTTCGCCAATCAGATAATACTTGCCGTTATAGGTAAGCATATCCTTTGTGAACAGCGGTTCGCTGTCGTGGGTGGTTATACCGGTCTTGAAACAATGGTTAGCGGTTTTGATATTGCCGTAACCGTGGTCGATACCGATAATCTTAAAATTGTTTAGTGTTTTCATAAAATCATCCTTTCAGTTTTTCGTTGTAGGCGAGTATGTCGCCTTTTTCGTTGTAGGCGAGTATGTCGCCGTAGAGTTTTGGGAAAGCAGGCAATACGCATTTCAAAAGATAGTTACAGTAAATGCCGTACCTGCTGATCAGCTGCACGCAGCTGTGTTCTTCGCCGTCGTCGAGCAACAGGCAGTTGTCATCAATGCAGTTGCAGCACGAATGACGAACAATGCGGTTTACTCTGTCAGACAGCTCTTCGGTAATTTTCAGTACCATAGCTTGTACCTCCTTTCGTGTATTTTGGAGGGCTTTTCGTCCCTCTACTGTATTCAATACACGAAAAATCGAAAACTTAGGGTTTTCTGAAAACAAGGTGAAAACGAAAAAGAAAACATCTGAAAACGGCTTGAACAGTACATTTACAAACCTGAATTTGAATTTATAATAAATCGGAAAACAAAAACCATAAAATATTTTCAAAAAAATCACTCGAAATCTGAGCATAGGGAGTTTTATGGGACTGCTGTTTTGGTAGACTTGATAGTGAGGAGGTGTTGATTATGGAAAAAATCAGCTTTTTCAGCGCCGATTTTCGTGACGGAAGAATACGGATCGGCAACAAAACTTACTCTGCCGGTACGTTCGCTACGCACCTTTTGAACCAATACTATAAGGACGATACGGCGGCTCGGTTGGCTGTATATAAACAATACAGCTGGCATTTATACGATACGATCTCTTCCGGTTATCTTGATAACAACGACTTTTTGAAAGCGGGTTGGGAGATTCAGCAGATATTGCTGACCTTGCCCAAGCTGCAACCGTTCACTAAGCTGGATGTTGAAGCAGAGCGTATTAGAATATCTGAACTTTTTACAGAGGATAACGCAAACTTTATCCGAGAGTATTTCAATGCAAAGGCTCAAATATTAGCTATGGGAATCAATGAATCTGCTTTGGATTTGCTCCCGATTGAAATAGATAAAGTTCAGCAAAAAACAGCGGACAACCTACTTAATGATATGATGACAACGCTGACTTTCTATGATCGTATCAGCAACGATATGAGGGAAGCATTTGAGGGCTTAACCGAGTTCTGCGACAGGCTTGATGAAGCGGAACGCTTCGATGAGGCACACCTATTACCGATTGCGCTGGACATATTCGGCAACGAAAAGCTTGATGTAACATCCGAGTACGTCGCAATGCGAAAGACAGCTAAAAGCAAAACGATGGTTACGGCGAGAAGGATGTTTTTTGATAATTACTACAGCTTTGTTCTGACGGATTTCTTCGAGGGCTTGCGCTACGGTCATTATCCGAGAAGGTGTCCGATCTGCAAGCGATATTTCCTGATGACTTCTGCACGGCGGCAAGTGTATTGCAATGGAAACACCCCATACACACTGAAAGGCAAGCCCATTACCTGCCGAAAATATGCGGCGAGGATGAAGGAAAAGGAGCTTTCCGAAGGCAATCCAATCAATCCAATTTACAAGAGTCGCTGCTCTGCGATTCGTGTGGAACAAAAAAGAAGCACCATTACAGCAGAGTTTGCTGCAATGGCGCTGAAGGTCGCTAAAGATTATTGGCAAAAAGCGAAGTATGATGACAACTACGCTAACGGTCAATTCAAAATTGATATGAAGCGTGAGAATTTGTATAGAGAAACGGACAGGAGAATTAAGCAAAAGTGAGCCATATCGAGAAAAAAGAATTTGAAATATACCGCATTACGCCGCCACCTCCTGAAATGGATTTGCAGGAGTATATTTGTCAGTATGTACAGAGCGGAGACGACAAATATTTCTATTGGTTCTTACACTATTATGAGCCGACGCTAAATGAAAAGGCGAAGTCCTTTAGGAATAAATACTCAATGGAAGAACACTTTGCCGATATAAAGCAAAGCCTTGTAACAGGCTTATGTAAGGCTCTGATTAATTACGATATTTCCATAGCTCCTTTTCTGCCGTATGCGCAGAGGTATATGGAGCGTGAGGCGCATAACTACATCCGCACAATGCGGACGGGCTATTCCGTGCAGAGTGAATTTGAATACGCCCGACTCCGTAAAGTGATGGATATTTTCAATCATTCAGGTGGTGAATTTACGGAGGAAACCATTTCACAGGTCGCAGCGCAAATTGGCGAAAGCTATGAGAAAACAAAGTCTATCATTGAGGGCGGTATTCTCACCGAAAACTATACGGATGTTCAGAGTAATGATGAGGATGATACAGGAACCACCGACTTCCTTCTGCCGGATTCATCGCTCAATCCCGAAAATATCTATTTCAAGCAGGAGCTATATGATAAACTGTATGAAGCTTTCGACAATTTGGAATATACGGAAAAGATAATGCTCGCCCAACACCTCGGCTTTTGCCCAGAGTGTTTCAGGACTCGCTACGCTGACAAGAATGATTTAGGCGAAAACGGCAAACCAAAAGAAAAGCCAATCAAACCGCTTCCTTATACCGACATCGCCACCGATCACGGGTTTAGTGATGCGGATACAGCGAAGAGGGTTTGTGAAACGGCTATTTCAAAAATAAAGCATTGTTTGTTTAGCTAACTTTCATTTGATATTAAAAATAATGAATATTAACATATTGTATCAAAACAACCGATATAACTTTTTTAAGTGATCCCATTGTTATACTATTGATAATTTCCCGAATGACTACTGCCATATTTCAAAACGGTATTTATAAGAATGGCTTGAAATCAAATAAGAGACAGCCGATTGGAAGCCAAGGCATTGTACAGGTTAAAGAATCAGTGCGGCGTCTTTTACGTTTTCCGATTTTGATATAACTCATTATACAAAATAGTAATTCACTTTATTGTCAGGGTTTGTTATAATGTGTATGAAAAACAAGGATATGCTGATTTGCCTTGTTTTCCCTGATTATTGAAGTATATTAGAACGATACATTAATACGCTTCAATCAAGACAGCCCTTGGTTATATGGGCTGTCAACTTTAACAATTACCACCAATCATTATCAAAAGCGGCTGTTATTTGACGACAGTCGCTTTTGATTTATATTGCAATTCGTTACAAAGTATGTTATTATTTTATTAGTCTAAGGGGGTGTCGGGATGAATGTTATCCATATGAAGTATGCTGTTGAGGTCGCAAAAGCCGGTTCGATCAACAAGGCAAGCGAAACTTTGCTTGTGGCACAGCCGAATTTAAGCCGTTCCATAAAAGAGCTTGAGGCTGATTTGGGAATCACCATCTTTTTACGCACGTCAAAAGGTATGATCCTTACACCCAAAGGCGAAGAATTTATGGCTTACGCAAAAAACATTCTCCGGCAGCTTGATGAACTTGAAAAGATGTATAAGTCGGAATTGCCGGCAAAACAAACCTTTTCTGTTTCTGTTCCACGCGCAAGCTACATTGCCGACGCCTTCTCAAAATTCACAAACTGCATCGACAAAGGCTCGGCAGAAATATATTATCAGGAAACCAACTCCAACAACGCTATTAAAAATATATTGGAGCACAATTATCATTTGGGAATTATCCGTTACGCCTCCCATTTTGATAATTATTTTAAGACGTTGCTTGATGAAAAGGGCTTGAAGTATGAATTGGTCGCGGAATTCCGATATGTGTTGGTTATGAACGCAAAAAATCCTCTTGCTCAAAAAGAGGAGATCCACTATCAGGACTTAGAGCCGTATATGCAGATTTCACATGCCGACCCTTATGTTCCTTCTTTGCCTGCGGCAACTGTGCTCAAGGACGAACATACCGTCAACTGTTCCCGTAACATTTATGTTTTTGAGCGCGGCGGTCAGTTTCATCTGCTCGCGCAGAATCCGGATACGTTTATGTGGGTTTCTCCTTTGCCCAACGATGTAATTACCGGCTTTGGTTTGGTGCAAAAGAGCTGTCCCGATAATCATAAGCTCTACCGGGATATGCTGATATGCCGCAAGGATTACCGTTTCAGCAAGCTTGACCGGGATTTTATGACCGAGCTATGCAATTCTAAACAAAAATATCTGTAAAATAGCAGCAGCCTTTCCCGTTTGGGAGTGGCTGCTGCTTATATTTTCAGGCGACTTTTTTGACTATCTTGCTATTCGAGATATGATATATCGATAAGTATATTACCGATATATCTTTTTGGTTATTCCCATATGTCAAAAATACTGTTAAGATAAGAGTAAGCAAACAGGAGGTGAAGTTTTTGCAATCCGCAATTTCAAAAGCAACGCTCGGCCGGCTTCCGGCATATCTGCATTATTTGGAAAACATAACGAGCGAAAATATTTCGGCACCGGCGATTGCAAGAGCGCTTGGCCTGGGCGAGGTTTTGGTGCGCAAGGATTTGAGCCTTGTGTGCGGAAAAGGAAAGCCCAAAACAGGCTATGAAACCGACGCGCTGACGGCTTCGCTGAAAGCTGCGCTTGGCGTCAACAAAGTTACGCCGGCTCTTTTGGTCGGAGCGGGCAAGATCGGAACTGCTCTGATGGATTACAGCGGCTTCCGCGATTACGGAATGGAGATAATAGCAGCATTTGACAAAGACGAGGAAAAGATCCGTAACGTGTCCGGTAAGCCTGTTTATCCTATGGATCAGCTGCGGAGGTTTTGTCAGATGCACGACGTCAAAATCGGCATAATCACCGTTCCTGCCCACGCAGCGCAATCAGTCTGCGATCAGTTGATCGCGAGCGGAATCGAAGCGATATGGAATTTTTCGCCCGTTACGCTTAAGATCCCGCAGGGCGTAGCGCTGCAAAACGAAAACCTGGCATTATCTTTAGCACATCTGCACAGTATGCAAATTGATTAAATCAGGAGGAGAACAATGGAAACAAACAAGAAAAATTATGAGATCGTTGACGGCGTAGAAAAACTGGAAGCCGCGCTCGCCAGAGCAAGAGCGGCACAGAAAATCTTTGCCACCTACACGCAGGAACAGGTTGACGCTATCTTTTTAGCGGCTGCAACCGCAGCAAACCAGGCAAGAATCCCTCTCGCTCAAATGGCGGTAGAGGAGACAGGCATGGGTATTGTAGAGGATAAGGTCATCAAGAACCACTATGCCAGTGAATATATCTACAATCAGTACCGCGATGCAAAAACCTGCGGTGTGATAGAAGAGGACAAGGCTTTCGGAACTAAGAAGATCGCCGAGCCGATCGGCGTTGTAGGCGCTGTTATTCCTACGACTAACCCCACGTCCACCGCTATTTTTAAGGCGCTGATCTGTCTGAAAACCAGAAACGCGATCATCATCAGTCCGCATCCCCGCGCAAAGAAAAGCACGATCGAAGCCGCAAAGGTAGTTCTGGAAGCGGCAGTAGCAGCCGGCGCACCGGAAAATATTATCGCATGGATCGACGTTCCCTCGCTTGAAATGACCAATCTGGTCATGCAGGAGGCTGATATCATCCTTGCAACAGGCGGCCCCGGCATGGTAAAGGCGGCTTACTCCAGCGGTAAGCCTGCTCTCGGCGTAGGCGCAGGCAACACCCCTGCCATCATTGACGACAGCGCCGACATTATATTGGCTGTAAACTCTATTATTCACTCAAAAACCTTTGACAACGGTATGATCTGCGCTTCCGAGCAGTCCACGATCGTACTCGACAAGGTCTATGACGCCGTAAAACAGGAATTTGCGGCACGCGGCTGCTATTTCCTTAAGGACGACGAGTTGGATAAGGTTCGTAAAACCATCATTATCAACGGCGCGCTCAACGCGAAAATCGTAGGACAAAAGGCGGCAAAAATCGCCGAGCTGTCAGGCGTAACGGTTCCCGCCGGCACTAAGATCCTGATCGGCGAGGTGGAATCCGTTGATTTAAGCGAGGAGTTCGCTCACGAAAAACTGAGCCCCGTTCTTGCTATGTACCGCGCAAAGGACATTCAGGACGCGTTCGGCAAGGCGGAGCAGCTTGTTGCGGACGGCGGCTACGGTCATACTTCTTCCATCTATCTTGACGCTGTTAACGAAAAGGACAAGCTCGATGAATTCGCGGCGCGTATGAAGACCTGCCGTATCTTGGTAAATACTCCGTCTTCTCAGGGCGGTATCGGCGACCTCTACAACTTTAAGCTTGCGCCCTCGCTCACCCTCGGCTGCGGCTCGTGGGGCGGAAACTCCGTCAGCGAAAACGTAGGAGTAAAGCACTTGATCAACATCAAAACGGTTGCCGAAAGGAGAGAAAATATGCTTTGGTTCAGAGCGCCTGAAAAGATTTACATAAAGAAGGGCTGTATGCCTGTTGCTCTTGATGAATTGAAAAATGTTATGAACAAGAAGCGCGTGTTCCTTGTGACCGACAGCTTCCTTTATAAGAACGGATATACAAAGCCCATCACCGATAAGCTCAACGAGATGGGAATCCAGTACACCTCTTTTGCTGATGTTGAGCCCGATCCCACCCTTGCCTGCGCGATCAAGGGCGCTGAGCAGATGAGATCCTTTGAGCCGGATACGATCATCGCTCTCGGCGGCGGCTCCGCAATGGACGCTGCGAAGATCATGTGGGTGCTTTATGAGCATCCCGAAGTAAACTTCATGGATATGGCGATGCGCTTCTCCGATATCCGCAAGAGGATCTACACCTTCCCGAAGATGGGCGAAAAGGCTTACTTTATCGCTATCCCGACCTCTGCAGGCACCGGCTCCGAGGTAACTCCCTTTGCCGTTATCACCGACGAAAAGACCGGCGTTAAGTATCCGCTCGCGGATTACGAGCTGCTGCCGAATATGGCGATTATCGACACAGATTTCCATATGACCGCTCCCAAGGGTCTTACCGCAGCTTCCGGTATTGACGCTGTTACCCACGCGCTTGAGGCCTACGCTTCTATGATGGCGACAGATTATACCGACGGACTGGCGCTCAGAGCCTTAAAGATGATATTTGAATATTTGCCCAGAGCATACGACAACGGTCTTAACGACCCCGAAGCCAGAGAGAAAATGGCGAATGCTGCCACAATGGCAGGTATGGCTTTTGCCAACGCCTTCCTCGGCGTATGCCACTCCATGGCGCATAAGCTCGGCGCTTTCCACCACCTGCCTCACGGCGTAGCAAACGCCTTGATGATCGACGAGGTGCTTCGCTTCAACTCAGCGGAAGTTCCCGCGAAGATGGGTACGTTCCCGCAGTACGATCATCCGCATACTCTCGCGCGCTATGCAGAGGTTGCCGATTATCTCGGAGTAAAAGGAAAGAACGACAGCGAAAAGCTTGAAAATCTCATTGAGAAAATCGATGAGCTCAAGGCAAAGGTCGGCATCAAGTCCACCATTCAGGAATACGTTCCCGACGAGCAGGACTTCCTTGACAGGCTGGACGATATGACCGTACAGGCGTTTGACGACCAGTGCACGGGAGCTAACCCCCGTTATCCGCTGATGAGCGAGATCAAGCAGATGTATCTTAACGCTTATTACGGCAAGACCTTTGAAGAAACAAAAACACCGGACATCAGACAGCTCGGCGGCAAGTTAGATAAGAACGACATCAAGCAGTCGTTCCGCAGAGCAAAAAACGGTATTCATAAAAATCTGTAAGGGAGGAACAAAATATGACGCTGGATAGAGTGATCGCGGTAAGGACCGCAAAAACCGTCTACCGTGACGGCGACCTTTGCATAAAGGTATTTAACGAAGAATTTTCAAAAGCCGATGTGCTTAAACAAAAATCGACGGAAAATGGGCGATCGTGTCCGATTTTATCAGCGGAAAAACTCTGCAGCAAATGATGGACGAGGATCCCGATAAAAAGGATGAGTACCTTGATATGTTTGTTGATTTGCAGCTTGAGGTCCTCAACAAGACCTGCCCTCTGCTCAACAAGCTCAAAGATAAAATGAACCGCAAAATCAGCTTGGCGGAGCTGGACGCTACCACACGCTATGACCTTCACACAAGACTGAACGGTATGCCTAAGCACAACAAGGTATGCCACGGCGACTTTAACCCATCAAACATCATCATTGCCGAGGACGGCACGCCCTACATCATCGACTGGTCGCACGCGACCCAGGGCAACGGCGCCGCCGACGCGGCAAGAACTTATTTGCTGTTCTGGCTCAAGGGCGATATCGAAACAGCAAAGAAATATCTTGAGATGTTCTGCGAAAAGAGCGACACCGCCAAGCAGTATGTCCAGAAATGGATGCCGATCGTAGCGGCGTCGCAGTCCGTAAAGGGCAACGAACAGGAACGCGAGTTCCTGCTCAGCTGGGTAAATGTTGTCGAGTACGAATAAGGAGGATATCTATATGAAAGTAACCGTATGTATCGGCTCATCCTGCCACGTCAAGGGCTCACGCCAGGTGGTAGAGCAGCTGCAGTACCTTATCGCGCAGAACGATCTCAGCGACAAAGTTGAGCTTGGCGGAACCTTCTGTATGGGACAGTGTCAAAAGGGCGTTTGCGTTACCATTGACGATAACTTCCATTCGGTAACTCCCGAAAACGTCAGCGAATTTTTTGAAACAAACATAAAGGCAATGGTATAAAATGAACATACAGATATGCGTTGGCTCGTCGTGCCACCTCAAGGGTTCGGAACAGATCGTAGATTTGTTCCAAAAGGCTGTTGAGGAACATAATCCGGGGGATAAAATCACTCTTGCGGGCAGCTTCTGTATCGGACGCTGCAACCGCGAGGGCGTTACTGTTCAGATCGACGACGAGATCGTTACGGGCGTTACACCCGAAACCTTTGAAAACTTTTTTGAAACCGAAATCTTACAAAAACTCTATTGAAAGTGAGCGTAAAGATGTCGAACTGTTTGACATTAAAAAAATCAAATTGCAAAAACTGTTATAAATGCATCCGCCACTGTCCGGTAAAGTCCATACGCTTTTCCGGTAACCAGGC
>CADBXH010000088.1 GCA_902798605.1 uncultured Ruminococcus sp.
ACGTCGCCGAGCAGATAATCCTTGCCGCTGCTCAAAGCGAATTCGTTTGTCAGCCACGCGGCGCGGCTTACCATCCAGTCGGACGCGTAGTTGTACATACCCTCAAAGGTCTGCGGATAACGCGTAGCCGTTGCGGAAACGGAATATGTCTTTTTGTCGTAGTTGTATGTCGCTTTGTTGAGCGAGGAGTGGTCGCAGATCCAGCCGCTTGTAGTCAGCAGCCAGCCGCTCGTGTAGTTCATATTTGCCGAGCCGTTGATATAGTCAAAATACTGAGTCCTTGAATATATCTCGTCAGCCTCGAGCGGGTTGTTGTAGCTTCCCGCAAAGTGGTTGATAGCGGGTACAAAATCGTTGAACCAGATATCGGGCACAGCCGCCAATATCTCGTTATTTACCGAAAGCTGATTGATGATATTGTTTGACGATGATTGTTCGCCGGCGTTCTTGCCCTTGTATTTGCACCACCAGCCGGAGTATTCCTCGTAGTCGCTGACGCCCATATTGCGCAGATCATACGCTACACCCGTAGCGTTGCCGAGCGAATTGTCGTAATCCCAAACGGGCGAGCCGTAGAACTTATAAACGCCGTTTTCGTCCTGCTTGTAGGTAAAGAATGTGCTGGAAACACCGGAATCCCAGTTCTTGCCGAGCTCGTTAATAAGATAGAGCTTGGCGAGAGAATCAACGTCTCCGTACTGGGAGACCTTGCCGTTTTTGTTCCTCGCGGTGCGCGCGAAGGTGTCGTACTTTGACTTTGCGTAATCCAATACCGTCTGGTAGTTGGGGTCGTCGGCGTCAAGCTCGGGAGCCTTTAGAGTGACCTTTGTGCCGTTGGACGCTACAAAGTAATAGTCCTCTCCCGGGACCGCGCTGGCGTCTACCTCCATAACAAACGGGAAGTCGCTCTTTACGGTTCCGTCCTCGTTGAGGTACTCCTCGCCGGTGATGTCGTCAAGGACCGCGCCGGTGTCGACCTTCTCGCACATCTGGTATGAGCCCCAGTAATAGCCGTTCGAGTAGAAGTCAACATAGCGTGAATCGGACGCGTAGGGCAGTCCTACTGCGTCGGAAAGGTCGTACAGAATGCGGTTTCTTGAGAGCGAATCGTCCTGATAGTTTGCAAGCATAGAGAACTTTTTGATTTTCTCCATACCCGCGATTGAGACCTTCTTATCATAGGTGATGTTGTATGCCTTTTTGGGCTTGTCCCAAGTGGTGTTGCCTCTGCCCTTGATCTTTTTGATCGCGGTGTTGTCGATCTTGCCGTCGGCGTCAACGATTGCTCCGGTAGCCTTTGCCGAAAGACTCTTGTCAGCGTTGAGGTAAGTCATCAGATCGGTTCCGTTGCCGTCGGCGTCGGAATTGTTGATGTAGATAGCCGCCTCCGCGTTCGACTTCAAAAACTTGAGCGAATAGGTGTTTTGGTCAACTCTGACAGTGTAGTTTTGGTTAGCGTTGTACTCAACGGTCTTTGTCTCATCGGGTGGGATGGCAACTCCGTTGACCGTCACTTCCGCGTTGTAGCCGTTATAGATATCGACCTTGTTATCGGAAGCCGAGGTAGGCAGGAAGAAGTATTTTTGACTTCCGTTTACAACGTTGAAGTCCTCGTCGTGTTCGCTCTGCCACGCAACCCAAGCGTTAGCGTCGGAAGAGTTTACTACCGCGTGCGCGTAAATTGCGGGTTCCGTGGTAAAGGCGGTCGGTTTGCCCTGATTGGTATCCTCCGCTGATACGGAAAAAAGCGAGAAAGCCGACAGCGCCAGAATAGTTGCAAGAAGTATAGATATTGTCTTTTTCATAGACAAAACCCCCTTTTATATTATTTTATTATTTTGTGCAAAAATTATTGTTTATTCTTATTCTATCACGCAGCTTTCACATAATCAAGCATATTTGCTCAATTTATTAATTTTTTTTAAAATATCCTTTATTTTTTTTAATATCTTTGTTATAATATATACTGCATAAAAAACGCGGCTTTTTGCCGCTGTAAAATATTTAAGGATGTGACTACATGAAAAAAAATAACAAACACTCTTTTAAGGCTCTGCTGGCTTTGGCTTTAGCGGCGCTTATAGCTTCTACTGCAATGCTTGCAGGCTGCGGAAACGACGGCGAAAGCTCCGAGGGTTCGGCTGAGAAAGATACCAGCATCGTTACCGAGACCCAAGTCGTTACAAGAGTAGTAAACGGTGTTTATACGGACGAAGACGGTAATCCCATAAAGGACGAGAACGGTCAGCCGATCACAGCACCTCCGGGAACTCCCGATACAAAAGTCGAGGGCAAAGAAAGCAACGGCAGCAACGGCGGCGCTCAGAACTCGGCAGCAAGCAACGGCGGAAACAACAGCAGCGCCCAGAGCTCTGCCGATAACGGCGGAAACTCCGGCAACAAATCCGGCGGCAACAGCGGTAATAATAACGGCGGAAATTCCGGCAATAAATCCGGCGGCAACAACGGCGGTAATTCCGGCGGAAACAACGGCGGCAACTCAGGCGGAAACAGCGGTGGAAACTCCGGCGGCGGAAACGCAGGCTCGAGCGCTCTTTCGGTCGGCGGCAAGTCTTATAATGTCGGCGATACCGTTACCTGCACATACACCCTCACCTGCAAAAAGCTTATGAGCAACTTCCAGGCGTACATCAGTTACGACGGCAAGTACCTCAAGCCCACAAACGCTTATTTGGACGGTCCCGCAAAATCGGGCAGCGTTATCAACTATGAGCTTTACGATAAGCAGCAGATCAAGTTCAACGGAATCAACCTTAACGGCTACAACTACACCAAGGGCGGTAACTTCCTTGTAGTTGAGTATCAGGTCCTCGCGGGCGGCAGCACATCGCCTAAGTTCGTATGGCAGATCGCATCGGATATCAAGGATAATCCGCTTGTTACAAACGGCAAGCCCTCTTCCGATATTTCGCTTAATGCTGCATTTTCTTGATATTATCAGTCTTTTTCATAGATTTTGTCTTTTTGAGCCGGCTCTATCCGCACAGAGCCGGCTCCACCTTTTTTAAATCCTCTTTATAACTGTACCTTTAAAAATATTGATAACTGTGCATTTTTCAATGTACACTTATATGATACAATGCAAACTGTATTGAAAAAGCAGATATATTTTTTAAGGCAGCAACGCATATTCAGGTGTGCGGATTGCGCTGTAAGATTTTTCGTCAGAGTATACAAATAATCGGTAGGCATACTGACGTATGAGTGCCGATTTTTGGGCAGTCTGACGGAATAAGATTCAAGCAAGGCGTGCGCCGCAAATTGTGCGGTGGTGCCTTAAGATTTTACAGGACACTTCGGGAGGCTGACATGACAAAAAAAGCGGTCGTGGTAAACGACCTTTCAGGATTCGGCAAATGCTCGCTGACCGCTTCCGTTGCCGTTTTGTCGGCTATGGGAATCCAGCCCTGTCCCCTTCCCACCGCTGTGCTGAGCGCTCAGACGGAGTTTGAAAACTACGTCTGCAAGGACCTGACCGGCGAAATGCCCGGTTTCATTTCGGCTTGGAAGGAAAACCGTGAAAGATTTGACGCGATCTACACCGGTTACTTCGCAAACGAAAAGCAGATCGGATACGCCCTTGAGCTTTGCGGCGCTTTTAAAAAGGACGGCTGTATGCTGCTAGTCGACCCGGTCATGGGCGACGAGGGCAGGCTTTACCCCGCCTATCACGCGGCGGCGGCTGAAGCGATGAAAGAGCTCGCCGGGTGCGCCGACATCATCACGCCCAACCTGACCGAGCTGTGCATACTCACAGGCGAGGATTATTTTTCGCTGAGTTCTAACAGCGAAAAAAGCGATTATTTTGAAAGGATCGCTGACGCTGCGCGAAAGCTTGAATGCCGGCAGATCATCGTCACCGGTATCGGGACAAAGGGCGGGATAGGCAACCTTGTCTTGTCGGATGAGGACGCCCGGATAATCCGCGGAAAGCGGCGCAACGAACGCTTTTCGGGAACCGGAGACCTGTTTTCCTCCGTTGTTTGCGGCGGAATGTTAAACGGAAAAACTCCGTATGACTCAGCGCTTCTTGCGGCACGGTTCGTGGAAAAGTCGATAGACGACACGCTGTGTGAACCGTATGATCCGCTTTACGGCGTAAATTTTGAAAATAACTTATCAATGCTTACAGAGGTGAAATAAATGCAGACACTGAATGCACAAAAAACAAGATTTTCGGGAAAAACACTGGCGGTCACCGCGATGTTCGCGGCGCTTGTTACGGTGACAACCGCTTTCATAAAAATCCCCGCTCCGCTTGGTTATGCCCACGCGGGCGACTCGATGGTATATCTCGCGGCGTGCGCGCTGCCCGCTCCGTTCAACTTCATCGCGGCGGGACTAGGCGGAGCGCTTGCCGATCTCCTTTCCGGCTATGCTGTGTGGTCGCTTCCGACAGCGATAATCAAATCGCTTAACGTTCTTCCGTTCTTCCTTGCAAGAATAATTCTCTCAAAGAAAAATAAGGACGATAAGATACTCCGTATCCCGACGCTTGCGGCTACGGTGCTGACCGCGGGGATCACTATCGGCGGCTACTTTATCGCCAATTGGATCATTTATGACATCAATGCGGCGATCGCCGAGATACCGTTCAACATCATGCAGTCGATCGTCGGAACGGCGCTGTTTGTCGCGCTGGGAATAGCGCTCGACGCGATACAGTTCAAGCAAAAGCTGTTCCCGCAATAAAGGGAGTATGATTTTTGAAGAAAATCCTTGTCTAAATAAACTATATAACACAAATTGCCGTCCATAACCGGGCGGCAATATTTTTTAGTTGATGTTTTTTAAATCTTGTGGTATAATTGAAAATGGTATTTTATGCGAGTAAACAACAGAAAAAAGGTGTATATATGGACAGGACAAAAACCGTTGTTAAGGTGGGTACATCGAGCCTTACTTATGAAAACGGAAAAATCAATTACCGCCAGATAGAGGCGCTGTGCAAGGTGCTCTGCGACCTGCACAACAGCGGCGAGGATATACTTCTTGTATCCTCGGGCGCGCTCGGGGTCGGTATGGGCAAAATGGGGCTTTCGCGCCGACCTACCGACATCAAGAAAAAGCAGGCATTGTCGGCGTTGGGCCAGTGCGAGCTGATGTTTATGTACGACAAGCTGTTCGGCGAGTACAACCACAACGTGGCGCAGATTCTTTTGACCTACGACGCGGTCGAAACCGAGAACAAACGCGATAATATCTATAACACTATCGACGAGCTGCTCAATATGGACATCATCCCCATAATCAACGAGAACGATACCGTCGCGGTAGATGAGCTCGAGGGCAACAACTTTGGCGATAACGATATGCTCTCTGCTATCGTATCACGGATAGTTGAGGCGGACAGGCTGATAATCCTGACCGACATTGACGGGCTGTATGAGGAAAACCCGCGCGATAACCCCGACGCGAAAAAAATCGACGTTGTTGAGTACATCGACAAAAACATTATGGATATGGCGGCAGGTTCGGGCTCGAACAGGGGCACGGGCGGTATGGCGACAAAGCTTCAGGCGGCCGCATACGCCACCAAAAGAGGCATTGAGGTACACGTAATTAACGGCTCAAAGCCCGAAAAGCTATATGACGTTTTCGAGGGCAAGGTCCCCGGAACAGTTTTTAAAGCACAGCTTTAATAATTGAGAATTGAAAACGGAAAATAGATAATTGCGGGTCGCTTCGCTCCGGATTGTAAAAAACTCTTTGTAGGGGCGGACCCGTGTGTCCGCCCGCGAGAACCAACGTTGTTCACGTAGAAACACTTGATAGTTCATCAAATTAAGGTTGACCGCATTTGGGAGCACACATAGGTGCTCCCCTACGATGTTAAGGAAAGGTTGGCGTTTTTTGCGGGCGAAAAATACTCGCCCCTGCAATTCGCCATTCTCCACTTTCAATTAATCAAATACAGCACCCTATTTATACAGTCGGGAATTCGAGTTCGTTTTTATCGCCGGACTGTATTCTCGACCGAAATTATCAATTATCAAATAATATAAGAAGGAGATAATTATGACTACTCTTGAAATTATGGGCGCAAACGCCAAAAAGGCTGCACGCTTCCTTATGACCGCCGGGTCAAAAAAGAACGACGCGCTTTACGCTATCGCAAAGGCGCTGAGAGACAACACCGATAAAATCGTCGCTGCTAACGCGGTCGACATAGCAAACGGCGAGCAGGCGGGACTGACCGTATCGCTGCTCGACAGATTAAGACTTGACGAGAGCCGTATCGAGGGTATGGCTCAGGGCGTTGAGCAGGTAGCGGCATTCGCCGATCCCGTCGGCAGGATACTTGACGGCCGCACGATCGCCAACGGACTTAAGATCCAAAAGGTCACAGTACCGCTTGGAGTTATCGGCATCATTTACGAGGCTCGTCCCAACGTCACCTCTGACGCGTCGGCGCTCTGCCTCAAAGCCGGAAGCGCGGTCATCCTGCGCGGCGGCAAGGAAGCCATCAACTCTAATACGGCGATCACCGAGATCATGCGCGAGGCGATCAAGTCCGCAGGTCTTCCCGAGGACTGCGTAGCGCTCGTCACCGACACCACACGCCAGAGCGCGACCGAGCTTATGCAGCTCTCAGAGTACCTCGACGTGCTCATTCCGCGCGGCGGAAAAGGGCTTATCAAGAGCGTTGTAAACAACTCAAAGGTTCCCGTTATCGAGACGGGCTCGGGCAACTGCCACGTTTATGTTGACGCGAGCGCCGATCCCGAAATGGCGGCTCAGATAGTATTTAACGCAAAGACCTCACGTCCCTCCGTGTGCAACGCGATCGAAACCGTTATCATCCACAAGGACTGTGCTGAGGAGATCCTTCCCAAGATCAAGGCAGAGCTCGACAAGAAGAACGTTGAGATCCGCGGATGCGAAAAGACTCAGGCTATCCTCGGTTCCGACATCGTTCCCGCTACCGAGGAGGACTACGCAACAGAGTTCCTCGACTATATTATCGCGATCAAGGTAGTCGACAGCCTTGACGACGCTATAGACCACATCGCGAAGTTCAGCTCAGGTCACAGCGAGTGCATCGTTACAAGCGACTACGCAAGCTCTGAGAAGTTCACCGCCTGCGTAGATTCCGCCGCGGTTTATGTGAACGCTTCAACAAGATTTACCGACGGCGGCGAGTTCGGCTTGGGCGCGGAGATCGGTATCTCTACACAGAAGCTCCACGCCAGAGGCCCGATGGGACTCAACGAGCTGACCAGCAACAAGTTCATCATCCTCGGCAACGGACAGATCAGATAAGAAGATACGCGAGCGCGAGCAGCATTGAAGGGTCGTTGTTCGTATCGCTGAGCAATAAGATCAAAGCGAGTATTATGCTCTTTTCCTTGTCCTTGAACAGGGTTTCTATCAGCCCTTTTTCAGGCGGCGGAGCTTCGGGTTTTATTTCTTTTTCAGAATTATTATTCGGTGCTTCCGAA
>CADBXH010000089.1 GCA_902798605.1 uncultured Ruminococcus sp.
CAACTACACATTCAACGTAGTTGAGGCTTGCGACGTAACAGTAACCTTTGATCCCGCAACAGAGACAGTTAACGTAACCGGCGACGGCGTAACTCAGGATACAGATCTTGATGTTTACTCTGTAATCGCTGTTGGTAACGGTGAGGAAACATACCTCAACGGCGCTAACTGGGATCCCTGTGACCCCGCAAATGCTATGACAAAAGTAGCAGACGGCGTTTGGGAAATGACAATGGAAGACATCTATGCCTTCGATAACTACAACATCAAGTTCGCGGTTAACTCTGTAGACGCAGAGGGCAACCCGACATCTAACCCCTGGGCACACAACTTTGGTTCAGAAGTAGAGCAGCTCTATCCCACAGGTGAAGAGCTTGACGCTGTTTACAATGGTAAGAACTGCATCTTCGATGTAGAGGAAGACGGCTCAACAGTTAAGTTCCAGCTCGACCTCAGAAACTTCGACTTCAAGACAAAGAGCGGCGCTAAGATGACTATCACAGTTGAATCTCCTGTAGTTCCTTCAGAGGGTCTCATCGGTGACGTTAACGAAGACGGTGCTGTAGATACTCTTGATGCTATGCTTATCCAGCAGGTATCAATCGGTAAGGTACCCAACAGCAAGTTCAACAACAAGCTCGCTGACGTTAACAACGACGGCATTATCAACATTCTCGATGCTTCCTGCGTACAGAGATTTGCTGCAGGTTACACCAAGAAGATCGGTGAAGCCGGCAAGAATTATGAGGACATCACACCCGCTTCTGCTGATCCTCAGATTATGGATTGATCTTAACTGATTAGCCTATACTTAAACATTCAGCCTCCCCATTTTGGGGAGGCTTTTGTCGTGGCGACGACGGCGCAATTCGGGACGAACAAGTCGGTTAAATAGGCAAGCTCGGACTCCCGAAGATAAACAACAGCTATTGGGCAACGTGACGTTGCATCCAATTCGAGACGGATAAGTCGGTGCGTTTGGATTAGTACGAGTTTTCCTTTTCCGTTGCATAATGTCGGATTTTGTGATAGAATAAACTCATAACTATCAACTAATAACTAAAAGGATGTGGTGGTATGATCATTCATGATATTTCGCGCGATACGCTGACTACGCCGGTATATGACGGCGACCCAAAGCCCGAGGTCGAGTACCTAAAGAGCATAGAGAATGATGACGTGTACAACCTCAGCTTCATAAAAATGACTACGCACAGCGGTACTCACATCGACGCTCCGCTGCACTTTTGCGAGGACGGAAGCCCGATAGATCAGCTTCGCCTGAGCACCTTTTACGGCAAATGCACGGTCATCACCGTTGAGGGTATTCTGACGGGCGAGGATATGGAGAGGCTTTTGCCGTACTGCAAGCGCAGGATTTTGTTCAAGGGCAACGGAAAGACATTTCTTTCGCACTCCGCCGCTATCGTGCTCGCCGAGAGCCGCGTGATCCTTGTCGGCACGGACGCCGAGTCGATCGCCACTCCGTTTGACGAGGCGCGACCCCACCGCGAGCTCGCGAGAGCGGGTATCACCGTGATTGAAAACCTGAACCTTTCAGCGATCAAGGACGGGGAATATGAGCTTTGCGCCTTTCCGGTAAAGTTGGCAGGCTTGGAGGCTGCGCCCTGCCGTGCGATTTTGTTTGAAATGGAAAAGGGACTTAACTGATGATAAAAATTGCTGTTTTTGACCTTGACGGCACGCTTGTCGATTCGCTGACCGACCTCGCGCTGAACGTCAACAAGGGTCTTAAAAAAGCCGGATTGCCCGTGCATCCGGTCGAGAGTTACAAGCGGTTTGTCGGCAACGGCAGGGAAACATTGATAAAACGCGCGATGGGCGATTTTGCGGACGACGCGGAAAAAGCCAAGACCGTCCGTGAAACCTTTGACGCCGAGTATAAAATCCACTGCAACGACAACACCGCAGCTTACCCGGGCTGCGACAAAATGCTCGCTCAGCTTTCCGCCGCGGGGATTAAGACCGCGGTATTGTCAAACAAGCCCGACGAATTCGTTGACAAGATTTTAAAAAAGCTGTACCCCGACCACAGCTTTACAGAGGCTTGGGGACAAAAGCCGGAGTACAAATGTAAGCCCGATAAAGAGGCGCTGCACGCAATGCTTTCTATATATAGTATAGAACCCGCCGAGTGTGTGTACATCGGCGACAGCGATGTTGACGTCTTTACCGCGCAAAACGCAGGCGTTAAGCTCGCCGGAGTATCGTGGGGTTTCAGGGGAAAGGCTGAGCTGATCTCCGCGGGAGCGCCGTTTGTCGCGGACACCGCCGCCGAGCTGACAGATTATATTTTGAGCCTATGAACAAGATAAACTACCAAAAGGAACTGGATAAGGTGATCGCGCAAAACGAGCGTGAGGGCAAAACGCCGCGGCTGTTGCTCCATGTCTGCTGCGCGCCGTGTTCGAGCTACTGTCTTGAATATCTCTCGCAATACTTTGAGATCACGGTATATTACTACAACCCGAATATTTCTATAAAAGAAGAATACGAGCATCGCTTGAATGAGGAAAAACGCCTTGTGCAGCAAATGCCGTTCAAAAATCCCGTCACGGTGATCGAGGGAGCGTACGACCCGAATGAGTTCTTTGACGCGGTAAAGGGGCTTGAAAACGAGCCCGAGGGCGGCAAGCGCTGCGAAAAGTGCTTTGAGCTCAGGCTTAGCTCCGCCGCAAAGCTGGCGGCTGACAGGGGCTTTGATTACTTTACCACCACGCTGACGATCAGCCCGCTCAAAAACGCGGAGCTGCTCAACACAATCGGCGCCTATGAGGCGGAGCGTTACGGCGTCAGCTGGCTATACAGCGACTTCAAAAAGCGCGAGGGCTACAAGCGCTCGATAGAGCTCTCGCGAGAATACGACCTGTACAGGCAAAACTACTGCGGATGCGTTTTCTCGTCACGGCGGTGACACCGCAATTCGAGTCGGATAAGCCGGTGCTTCGTGAATAATCGGATACCCGAATCTAAACTTCATCTATCGGAGAAGTTGACAATAGCATTTTTTACAGTGTTGCCACAATATCTTGTGTTTTTATTTTTTGCACATCAAGATATTCTGTTCCAATAATGTCACTTGATAATAAAAAAATGTAACAAATATTATTTTATATTATCAAAAAAATAAAGCATACAGCCCCGAAACCCTGATTTTTTCTCGGTTTCGGGGCTGTGTTAATTTTTTAACTATTAGTTACAAGCCATCAACATAGTGTGTTTAATTCTTTAAGAGAATACTATATATTGTGTTTTCGTGCAAATTAACTATTGCATTTTCCCATATGTTGTTGTATAATATATCACGCACGGTTAAATACAGATCGAAAAATTGAAATTAAAATTGAAATTAACATATAAGACGAAGGGAAGGACAAATATGAAAATCATCAAGCGTAACGGCTCGGAAGAAGATTTTAACATTGAAAAAATCATAAACGCCGTAAGAAAAGCAAACAACTCCTCAGACTCACCGTTTTTGACCGAGGAGCAGATCCTCGATATCTCCGACTATGTCGAATACAAGTGCAACAAGATGAACCGCGCTGTATCGGTCGAGGAGATCCAGGATATGGTAGAGGATCAGCTTATGGCAAAGGGCGCGTTTGAGCTCGCCAGAAGATATGTAAGATACCGCTACAACCGCTCGCTGGTTCGTAAGGCGAACACTACAGATAACCGTATCCTCTCGCTTATCGAGTGCAACAACGAGGAGGTAAAGCAGGAGAACTCAAACAAGAACCCCACAGTCAACAGCGTTCAGCGCGACTATATGGCGGGCGAGGTAAGCCGCGACCTCACAAAGAGGATGCTGCTCGCTCCCGACATCGTAGAGGCTGACAAGCAGGGCATAATCCACTTCCACGATTCAGACTACTTTGCTCAGCATATGCACAACTGCGACCTCGTAAACCTCGAGGATATGCTCCAGAACGGAACCGTTATCAGCGACACACTTATCGAAAAGCCCCACAGCTTCTCGACCGCCTGCAACATCGCTACTCAGATCATCGCTCAGGTTGCCAGCAACCAGTACGGCGGACAGAGCATCAGCCTTACCCACCTCGCTCCGTTCGTTCAGATCTCAAGGGAGAAGATCCGCCGCGAGACCCGCGCCGAGATCGAAGAGATGGGCGTTGATGTATCTGAGGAGAAGTTTAACGATATTGTTGAAAAGAGACTCCGCAGCGAGGTAAACAAGGGCGTTCAGACTATCCAGTATCAGGTAGTTACACTGCTTACAACAAACGGTCAGGCTCCGTTTGTTACTGTATATATGTACCTCAACGAGGCTAAAGACGAGCAGGAAAAGGCAGACCTCGCCATGATCATCGAGGAGACCTTAAAGCAGCGTTACCGCGGCGTTAAGAATGAAAAGGGCGTTTGGATCACCCCTGCGTTCCCCAAGCTCATCTATGTGCTTGAGGAGGACAACGTCACCGAGGACGGCAAGTACTGGTACCTCACAGAGCTCGCGGCAAAGTGCACCGCAAAGCGTATGGTTCCCGACTATATCTCGGAGAAGGTAATGCTCGAGCTCAAGGGCGATGTTTACACCTGTATGGGTTGCCGCTCGTTCCTCACACCCGACCGCTTTACAGACGCGGGCGTCGGCAATATCGCTAACGCCGGCAACTATGTTGAGGGTCAGCACAAGTACTACGGCCGCTTTAACCAGGGTGTTGTAACCGTAAACCTTGTTGACATCGGCCTTTCGGCTAACCGAGATATGACAAAATTCTGGAGCATTTTTGACGAGCGTATGGAGCTTTGCCACCGCGCGCTCCAGGCACGCCACGAGAGATTAAAGGGCACATTGTCAGACGCCGCTCCTATCCTTTGGCAGTACGGCGCGCTTGCCCGTCTTGAAAAGGGCGAGACTATTGACAAGCTGCTCTACGGCGGATATTCAACTATCTCGCTCGGCTACGCGGGACTTTGGGAGTGCGTTTACAGCCTTATCGGCAAAAAGCTCACCGAGCCCAGGACTCGAAATAATGAAGAAGCTCAACGAGGCTTGCGCTAAGTGGAAGGCTGCCGAGAACATCGACTACAGCATCTACGGCACACCGCTCGAGAGCACCACATATAAGTTCGCCAAGTGCCTGCAAAAGCGCTTCGGCATCATCAAGGGCGTTACCGACCGCAACTACATCACAAACAGCTACCACGTTCACGTTACCGAGGACATCAGCGCGTTTGACAAGCTCAAGCTCGAGAGTGAGTTCCAGGCTCTCTCTCCGGGCGGCGCGATCAGCTACGTTGAGGTTCCCAATATGCAGGATAACCTCCCGGCTGTGCTTCAGGTTATGCGCTTCATCTACGACAACATTATGTATGCAGAGCTCAACACCAAGAGCGATTACTGCCAGGTTTGCGGCTTTGACGGCGAGATCTCGATCGTGGAAGAGAGCGGCAAGCTGCTTTGGGAGTGCCCCAACTGCGGCAACCGCGACCAGGATAAGATGAACGTTGCAAGAAGAACCTGCGGCTACATCGGCACGCAGTTCTGGAATCAGGGACGTACCCAGGAGATCCAGGAGAGGGTGCTTCACCTGTAATGAATTACGCGGAAATAAAGAATTTCGATATAGCAAACGGCGAGGGCGTAAGGGTCTCGCTGTTTGTTTCGGGTTGCACTCACCACTGCAAAAACTGCTTTAATAAAGAGACGTGGGATTTTAACTACGGCGAGCCCTTTACAGAGGAAGTCGAGGACAAGATAATCGAGGAGCTAAAGCC
The DNA here is from genome assembly GCA_902798605.1 of uncultured Ruminococcus sp. Next base: position 5,764 of record CADBXH010000089.1, read on the forward strand.
CGGTTATATAAACGGACTGACTCTGCTCGGCGGCGAACCGTTCGAGCCCGCCAATCAACAGGGGCTCATTCACCTGTTAAGGCGCGTAAAAAAAGAGCTTCCCGAAAAAAACATCTGGTGCTACACGGGCTACCTTTTTGACAAGGAATTGCTCAGCCCGTCAAGGGCAAGGTGCGAATACACCGACGAAATGCTCTCGTATATCGACGTCCTCGTTGACGGCGAATTTGTACAGGAGTTGTACAGCATAATGCTACAGTTCCGCGGTTCGTCGAACCAGAGGATAATCGACGTAAAAAAATCCCTCAAAGAGGGAAAGGTAGTCGACTACACCCCCAAGAGCGGAAGAATGTAGTTGTTCAATTAACAATTAACAGTGTACAATTAACAGTAACGGCAGCCGAAAACGGCTGCCGTTTTGCTGATTTATTCTTCTGATTTATTCTTCTGCCTTGCCATCGCCTCACACAGCGATACAAAGATTATAAACAGCGGGGTGGAGATCGGTACGGCGATGTTTACTACCGCCTGAACAGCGTAGCCGATCACCGCCGCGGCGCAGGCGAGGACAACGGGATTCCTTTTTGCCGATTTGAATCCTCTGCCAAGCGCGCCGCCGACAAACGCCAAATATGACGCAAGTCCGGCTATGCCGATCGTCACAAGGTAATTGATATACTCGTTGTGGACCGCGTCGCTGGAGGTGTTGCCGTACTGCTGAAGCTCGGTAAAATACGGCTCATACAGGCGGTAGAAGGTATCGGGTCCGTAGCCGAACAGCTTGTGGATAAAGTCCGCTTCGCCGAATATATCAAAAGCGCGGATCCACATAATTCCCCTGTGAGTGCCCCATTTGGGACCGAACCGCAGGAGACCCTCCATATTGCCGAGAGGGGTTTTTGTGTCGATAAAACTAAAGTAAATAAATGTTCCCAAAACGCCCAAAGCCGCAAGACCGAACAGAGTCCCGAGTACTATCGGCACCGCCTTGGGCAGTACGATGCCGGGCTTTGTTTTGCTTATCAAAAACAGGATGACCGTTATTATTGCCGAGGCGGCGATAACGACGTATACTTTTTTTGAGAACAGGATCGCGTACGGGAGCTCGCCCAACTCTTTATAGCTGTCCTCCATAATATACGAGAACAATCTCAAAATCTTTATTGAGGCTAAAAATACCGTAAGCGCGAGGAAATAGTATTTGAGTCTGTCGAGCCTTCTGATAAACACGACAAGGAACACCGCGAGGAAAACCGCGATACCGAGCATTCCCGAGTCGCTGTCGTCGATGATGAACGCCATTGCGCCGAGCGATACCGAGATCAGATATATTATTCTGAAACTGAGTTTTTTCGTCACTATCGACATCGTGAATAGCGCGGGCAGGGTAATGCAGATAAAGCTCGAGAGCATATTTTTGTTGCCTATCGTGGCGAAAAATTCCATATAGATGTTGCGCTGCATACGGAACTGCGCGAACATATTGAGCGGATCGATGTAGTAGCCGTTCAATACCGTGAGCAAATATACTATCGCGCACGAGCAGGCAAGTCCGATGAACACATACTCGGCGTAACGGTACAGCCGCGTGATCATAAAGTAAATCAGAACATAAAACAAAATCAGTATCAAACCGTTGTTGCGGCCCTGAGTGCTTTTGCCGACTGTGATCTCGCCCCAAAACGCCATCTCGATATACGGCGAAAGAACGGTTGAAACCGCGCAGCAAAGAACAAGCGCAAGCGCCGCCCAATCGGTAAAGCTAAGTTTTTTAAGCGTGGAGTTTTTATTGATTTTTAGCTTGTCGGCTCCTTTGGAGTCCATTAATATCAGCAAAAAGAATTCCGCAATAACGGCAATAGCGGTCGCCGCCAAAAAGAAATAATACTTTTGATGCCTTATGCCGATAAAGCCGTCGTCCAAATGGATGAACGGAAACTTGTCGTCTGCGTAAACCGTCACGAACAGCGGAAACAGCGTGAACATTATAAACAGATAGATGTTTATAAATACGGCAGGGGTTGGCAGATTTTTTGTTTGCGCGGGTTTGCTTTGAATATCCTGATCATTCGGAATATCCTGATCGTCCCGAATATTTTGAACATCCTGATTGTTATGATTATCCATATCATATGCCTTTCAAAGTTTATGTTATAATTGTATACCCGTATCGGGGCGTTGTCAATCGAAAAATATCAAGGAATGTTTTTTGATATATTGCGCCGGCGGCTGATTTGTGATAGAATATTATCATAAGGCGGTGATACTGTGAAAAAGCTTATCATAACCGGATTTGACGGCACTATTGCCGACACATCCCCCGGAATCCTGTATTGTATGAACACGACTGCGATCGCCATGGGCTACACGCCCGTGCCGCACGAGGCGCTGTACAATATAATCGGCGTATCGCTCGAGCAGGGCTTTATGGATCTTTACGGAATGAAAGAAGACGAGATCGAGTACGCAATGAACAACAACAGCAAGCTGTATTCTATGAAGGGCGAAGAGATGATCCTGCTCTATGACGGGATCGACGAGGCGCTTAAAAAGCTCAAGGACGACGGATATTCGCTCGCGATCGTCACCCAGAAGAACGAGAAGTTCATCCACAACATCCTCAGCGTTTACAAGCACATCGGCGAGCTGTTTGATATGGTCTGCGCGTCTACGGTAGAAATCGAGCTTGAAAAAAGCGATATGCTCAGAAAGGTCTGCGCCGAGCTCGGCGTCAGCGAGCAGGACAGCATTTTTGTGGGCGACAGCTATGTTGACGCTCAGGCAGCACAGGAGGTCGGTATGGACTTTGCCGCGGTGTTGTATGGCCTCGGCTTCAGAAGCGAGGAGGAGACAAAGCAGTACGAAAACTGCAAGGCTTGCCTCAGAAATGCAAACGAGATCTACACAAAGCTGAGTAACCTTTGATGTGTTGACAAAGGATAACTAATAATATATAATAGAAAAGCTGCCGAAACGGCAGCATACCGGGGTGTAGCGCAGCTGGTAGCGCGCCTGCTTTGGGAGCAGGATGTCGGGGGTTCAAGTCCCTTCACTCCGACCATATTAATAATCGGTTACCCATAAAGGGTAGCCGATTATTAATTTAACCAAAGTAGAGGAGTTAAGGGACTTGAACAGGCTGTGCCGAGCCATAAGCGTAAGCGAATGGCGAAGGTAAAAACAGTCCTGAGGACTGTTTTTAAGCCGCCGAGTTCAGCCAAGTAATCCAATCAAACACGCCGCAACAAACGAGCAGGAAGATATATAATCGCAAACATTATTCACGCTTTTTAACTTGACTTTATCGCAAAACAGAGTAGAATTAACAGTATCAAAAACCACGCGCGCGGAGGTGTGATCGTGAAAGAAGCATTTGAACATTTTGAAAACAGGATCGAATATCAAAAGGACGAACAGTTTGCCGAAAGCGGTCGGTTCACGCCTGACCGGGGACTATCCGAAAAGGTGGCTCCCGACAACAGCCTGTGTCCGTTTTACGGCGATACGGTTGTTTTTGAGCTTGATGAAAACGTCAAATCGCGCGTTGCGGAGATGATCGACAGACTGTACAATGCCGCGCCCGAATGTTTTTGCGAAAAGCTGCGCGCGGATACGATACATATGACGATGCACGATTTGAGCGCGGGCGTATCCGAGCAGGTGACGGCGGAAAACGAGGCGAAGCTCAGAGCTGCGGTGGCGGCTGATCCTATCCCGCGGCAGATGATTCGGATGAAAACGCATACCGTGTTGAATATGGTGGGAAGAAGTCTTGTGCTTGCGCTTCTGCCTGTCGATGAAAAAGAGTGGGATAAATTGCAGGAAATTTACGCGATGATAAATAATGTCAAGGTCTGCGATTACCCGTTTTTTACGCCGCACATCACGCTCGGGTATTACAGCTGCAAGGGCTTTGACGACGATGCGCGGATAAGACTCAAAGCAGTAATCGATGAGCTGAACCGCGAGGGTTTTGAAATCACGCTGAATACCGAAAAGCTGTTTTATCAGCATTTTACCGATATGAACCACTACGAGAATATATTCAGTCTGACCGATTGATTATTGAAATCAAATCCGCCGTTGAAATATGCGGCGCGAATTACGGTTTATAAAACAGTTGTTATTTAACGCCGAATATGGTATAATTATTATATAAGGCGGTGAGATAATGAGCGAGAATTACACCTTTAATTTTGATGAATATATCCGTCAAAGCGAGCCTGATAAACAGAAAAAGGGCTACGCTTGGCAGACGGCGATTGGATTGCAGGATGTCGACGGTTTGAAACCGTCAGAATACTTGATCGAGACCGCAAAGAAGAACATTGACGGAGATATAACCATTGAAGAAGCTAATGAGCTGATCCATAGTTATTACAAAAGCAAAACCACAAGGCACGATATCGAAAACCGCACGGAAGAAGCGGACAAAGTATCGGCGCGTATCGCTCAGATCCTTTCGGAAGACGCATTTGTTTTCTCGCCGAGCCAGCTCATATCGATCCACCGCAGATTGTTTGACGGGATATATGAATTTGCGGGCATAATACGCGACTACAATATCTCGAAGCAGGAGTGGGTATTGAACGGAAGATCTGTTGTTTACGCAGGTGCGGATACAATTAAAGAAACGCTTGATTATGATTTTGATCTGGAGAGAAGTTTTGATTACAAAAGATTGAGCGTTGATGAAACTATAAGTCATATCACCGAATATATTGCGAATTTATGGCAGATACATCCTTTTGGCGAGGGCAATACCAGAACAACTGCGGTGTTTACGATCAAATATCTGCGTTCGCTTGGTTTTGAAGTCAGCAACACCCTTTTCGCGGATAATTCGTGGTATTTCAGAAACGCGCTTGTAAGGGCGAATTATGCCGATATTCAAAAAGGGGTTTACGAGGATAAATCTTTCCTCAAAAAGTTTTTCGGGAATTTGATTTTGAATGAGAGAAACAAACTTAAAAACCGGTATCTGATTATCGAAGCGGATTATTCACCGACCAAAAAAAACGGCGATAAAGAAAAAATCGGCGATAAAAAATCGGCGATAAACTTAAAAACAAAGCAAGCGATCCTTTCGTTTATAAAGGGCAAAGAGTTTGTAAAGGCTTCCGAGGTTGCCGAAGCAATCAGCCTGAAACCGTCACGCACAAGAGATTATCTCAGCGAATTGGTCAAGGAAGGCAGGATTATCACAGAAGGTTCAAACCGGAACAGAACGTATAAGCTAAAAAAATAACCGCTGGATCTCAGCGGTTATCTTTGGTTAAAGAGGATCATTTATTAACATAAAAAAGTATGGAACAGAATTACAATAGCAGATCAAAGGAGTTGGTGATATGGACTGCACATTTATGACGGAGCATGGAAAATTCAATTACCGTGTGGGCGTGATCATCTACAGCGGAAGAAAGGTATTGATGGCGCGAAATCCAAACGAGGAACGCGCGTTTTATTACTCTGTCGGCGGACGCGTCCGCTTTGGCGAGAGCATGAAGGAAGCCGCACTGCGCGAGCTGAAGGAAGAAACCGGCATTGATTGCGAGCTTGACCGCCTTGCGGCGATCCACGAGAACTTCTTTACCGATGACGACGGCGTATTTTTCCACGAGGTGTCGTGCTTTTTCGCCGTTAAGCCAAATGAGCGGCTTTTGCAAATCAAAGACGGTACTCAAACCGACGGCGGACCCGACGGTGAATATCTGCAGTGGATAGATTTGGACAAGTCGGATAACGTCACCATCTATCCCGATTTTTACCGCACAATGGATTTTGAAAATGGCCGTGAAGTTAAGCATTTTATATCAAGTGAGTAATCAAAATATCGTACGAAATGGATCGAAGAAGTTGAAGAAATTATTTGAGACTATATATTGATTAAATAACAGACCATAACGCCGTCTGGACACTTGGAAACAGTGCCGAAAGAGCGCCGAACGCAATAAAATAAAAACCCGCATTGGCAGGCCGTTTTGGCAGTCAATGCGGGTCGTTTTTAATGTTTATTAATACTAAAAAAACTTTTTATAATTGAAGATAAGGAAGCCTGTGCAGAAGACAGCCGCGGTGGCGATAATCGTTTTGATCACACGCCTTCTTGCTTTCCTTTCAAGATCCTCTTTGATTTTCTCGCGCAGAGCGGTTTCGAGATCTTCTCTGATTTTTTCCTTTACCTGATCCTCGATCTCGCTGAACGCGGCGTCAACCTTTTCGTCCAGTTTTGAATTTTTGATGATCGTATCGATTATTTCTTTTTGGTTTTTCATAATATTTCTCCTCGTCAGCTCAATTTTGGTATGGTGTTTGCCTATACATAACTATTATATCAAATCAAAATCGCTTTGTCTATCATTTGATCGCATTTGGTCAGGCAGTTATTTTGTTATTTTAAATTCGTGTTATATAAGCGGATGATATTATAAACAATTATTGGTTTTATTCAATTCTATCCCTTGTTTTAGTAAAATAATCGTAACTATTCAGAACAACAAAAAATTGTATACCTGCACAAAAGAAATTTTGAAATATCGAATAGCAGGCATGCAGATGAAAGAAATACAAATTGGTC
>CADBXH010000090.1 GCA_902798605.1 uncultured Ruminococcus sp.
TTGATAGGACATCAAAGTTTGATTGAACGCCCTCGGGAGCACACATAGGTGCTCCCCTACAATGTCAAGGAAAAATATGCGATTATTTCTTAAGTTGACAAATTTGCTCTGTTAATGGAATTCCACACAGGCGTTCCCCTACAACAACTCATAACTCTTAACTCATAATTCATAACTATACAAGTATACAAGAATTGGCATCGGATTTACCAATTTACCGGAAATCGCAATCACTTTTATGCTCAATAGTGATAAAATAAACTTTTGGCGCACTATAATTCTAATAAGGAATTATAAACGCGGTTTTTAGCCTTATAATAAATTGATTATATTTAAAATGGGTAGTTAGCGCAAGGGGAAAGACAGCGCGGATATTTTACAGTTTCGGCTATCCGTTGGAGGAATCGTTTTGAGATTAGGATCACCGACAAGATCTCCGAGATACTCGACCGCGTAAGGAAAGAGATCGACGGAGCCGAGGACGCGCTTGTAGCGCTTTCGGGCTCGGCGGGAATGGGCGTTGCCCAGGACTGCGGCATCCAGTTTGTCCAGGAGGTTTTCGCGACGAGAGTTGCCGCCAATACATACATTCCCGGCACCGACGTTGTGATCGAGCTGGGCGGCGAGGACGCAAAGATCCTCTTCCTCACCAACGGACTCGAGGTCAGGATGAACGGAACCTGCGCCGGCGGTACGGGAGCGTTCATCGACCAGATGGCTACGCTGCTCAACGTGCCCCTCGAAGAGATGGATGAGCTTGCCAAAAACTACGAAAAGACATATACAATCGCGTCGCGCTGCGGCGTGTTCGCAAAGACCGATATCCAGCCCCTGCTCAACCAGGGCGCTCGAAAGAGCGACATCGCCCAAAGTATTTTCAGGGCGGTAGTAAGCCAGACCGTCGCGGGTCTTGCTCAGGGCAGAGAGATCGAGGGTCAGATCGTATACCTCGGCGGACCGCTCACCTTTATGAGCGAGCTGCGCAACTGCTTTGACAAGACATTAAACACAAAGGGCATCTGCCCCGAAAATTCGCTGTACTACGTCGCCTGCGGCGCGGCTCTCTGCGCCGAGGAAAAGCTCGACTTTGACAAGGTCATCTACGACGTTAAGCACTACCGCGGCTCGGGCAACTTCGCCTTTAACCCCCCGCTGTTCGAGAGCGAGGCGGACTACAAGGCGTTCTGCGACCGTCACGCGAAGGCGACGGTCGAGCAGAAGGAGCTCAAGGGCTACACGGGCAAGGCGTACATTGGACTCGACGCCGGCTCAACCACCGTCAAGGGCGTTGTGCTCAACGAAAAGGGCGAGCTGCTCTACTCAAAATACCTGCCCTCAAAGGGCAACCCCGTAGAGATAATCAAGACTTTCCTTGAGGAGATCTACGCTGCAAACCCCGACATCAACATAGTATCATCCGCCGTAACAGGCTACGGCGAGGACATAATCAAAAACGCGTTCAACGTGGACTACGGTATCGTCGAGACTATCGCTCACTTTACCGCCGCCAAGTTCTTTATGCCGGACGTTGAGTTCATCATCGACATCGGCGGACAGGACATCAAGTGCTTCAAGATCCACAACGGCGCTATCGACAACATCTTCCTCAACGAGGCGTGTTCATCGGGCTGCGGAAGCTTTTTGCAGACCTTCGCCAACGCCCTCGGCTACGACATCAAGGAGTTCTCCAAGCTCGGACTTTTCGCAAAGCGTCCCGTCGACCTCGGCTCGCGCTGCACGGTATTTATGAATTCATCCGTTAAGCAGGCGCAAAAGGACGGCGCGACTATCGAGGATATCTCCGCGGGACTTTCGCTGAGCGTTGTCAAGAACGCGCTCTATAAGGTCATCCGCGCGTCGAGCCCCGACGAGCTCGGCAAGAGGATCGTCGTTCAGGGCGGGACCTTCCTCAACGACGCCGTGCTTCGCGCGTTTGAGATGGAAATGGGCGTTGACGTTGTCCGCCCGAACATCGCGGGACTTATGGGAGCCTACGGCGCCGCGCTGTACTCGATGAAAAAGTCGAAGGGCAGCGGCAAGAGCGACATCATCAGCAAAGAGGAGCTCGACAATTTCGTCCACGAGATCAAGGTCACAAACTGCGGTATGTGCAACAACAACTGCCGCCTTACAATAAATTCGTTCGGCAAGGGCAGAAAGTTCATCGCGGGCAACCGCTGCGAGCGCCCCGTCACCAAAAAGGCGCCGTCGAACGATATGAATATGTACGAGTACAAGCTCAAGCTCCTCGATGAGTACAAGCCCGTAGAGGGTCTCAGGGGCAAGCTCGGTATCCCGATGGGACTCAATATGTTTGAGCTCTATCCGTTCTGGTACCGCTTCTTCACCGAGCTCAAATTCGAGGTGTTCCACTCACCGTACTCAAACCGCAAGCTCTATCAGCGCGGTCAGCAGACCATCCCCAGCGACACCGTCTGCTTCCCGGCAAAGCTTATGCACGGCCACGTTCAGAGCCTTATCGACGACGGAGCCGAGGCTATTTTCTACCCCTGTCTGTCGTATAACTTTGACGAGAATCTCGGCGATAACCACTACAACTGCCCCGTGGTAGCCTACTATCCCGAGGTAATCAAGAACAATATGAAGGATATCAAAAAGGTCAACTTCATCAAGGAGTACTTTGGTATCCACAGACCCAAGGACTTCCCGGGCAAGGCGTTCGAGAGGCTCGCGTTCTACTTCCCCGACCTCACCCTCAACGAAGTAAGGGTAGCCGCCAAGAAGGCTTATGAGGAGCAGGATAAATTCCGCAAGAAGATTCAAAAAAAGGGTGACGAGATCATTGCCGAGGCTGAGAAGCAGGGCAAAAAGATCTTTGTGCTCGCGGGCAGACCGTACCACATCGACCCCGAGATCAACCACGGTATCGACAAGCTCATCGCGGGCTTTGACGTTGCCATTATCAGCGAGGATGTTGTTTCCTCAAAGGTACAGCGTTTCGCGACCCACGTCCTCAACCAGTGGACATACCATTCGCGCCTGTACGCGGCGGCTAAGTATGTCGCGACCAGAAAGGATATGGAGCTTGTTCAGCTCGTATCGTTCGGCTGCGGCGTAGACGCTATCACAACCGACGAGGTACGCGAGATACTCGAGGAGAAGAACAAGATCTACACCCAGATAAAAATAGACGAGATCACAAACCTCGGCGCAGTAAAGATCAGGATAAGAAGCCTGCTCGCCGCGCTGGAGGAAATTTGATCGCATATTCGTAGGGGCGAGCATTGCTCGCCCGAAAAACAAAACGTTTGCGGAAAACCCGCGGGCGAGCAATGCTCGCCCCTACATTGACGTTGATAATGAGGTGAGGGCATTGGCTCAACTAAAATACGATAAAAAGACGGGACGTTTGCTGTTTACAAAGCAGATGAAGCGCGAGGGGTACAAGATACTCATCCCCAATATGGCGCCTATCCACTTTAAGATGCTCAAAAACGTCTTTGTCCACTACGGCTACAACGCCGAGGTGCTCACGACCACCGGCCCCGAGATCGCGCAGACAGGTCTTAAATACGTTCACAACGATACCTGTTATCCCGCGCTTTTGGTTATCGGACAGTTCATCCACGCGCTCCAGAGCGGCAATTACGACGTTCACAAGACCGCGCTGATGATAACCCAGACGGGCGGCGGCTGCCGTGCCTCAAACTACATATTCCTGCTGCGCAAGGCGCTCAAAAAGGCGGGCTTTGAGTTTGTTCCCGTTATCTCCCTCTCGTTCGGTATGGAGAAGAACTCGGGCTTTTCGCTCACCTTGCCGCTTATCAGGCGTATCGTCGGCGGCATCGTATACGGCGACCAGCTTATGCTGCTCTCTAACCAGATCAAGCCGTATGAGGTCAACCACGGCGAGACTATGGCGCTCGTCAGCAAGTGGACAGACAGGATAAGCGACCTGCTCTCCGAGGGCAAGGGCTACACGCTTGAGGAGATCGACGAGAACCTGCACAAGCTCACCAAGGATTTTTCAAAGATAGAGGTCAACCGCGTGCCCAAGGTCAAGGTCGGCATCGTCGGCGAAATCTATGTTAAATACTCAAAGATGGCGAACAACGGACTCGAGGACTTCCTCGCCATGCAGGACTGCGAGGTCTGTGTGCCCGGACTTATGGGCTTCGCGTCGTTCAAGGTCGACAACCGTATCGAGGACTACAAGATGTTCGGCGGCAACCGCGTCAAGTACGAGTTCTGCAAAATGCTGCTTGACTACGTCACCAAGCTCGAGACCCTTATGATCGAGAGCGCGGAGCGCTTCAACTTTGTACCGCCGCACAAGTACGCCCACACCAAGGAGCTTGTAAACGGCGTTATCGGCTACGGCAGCAAGATGGGCGAGGGCTGGCTTCTCACAGCCGAAATGCTCGAGCTCGCCGAGACCGGATATGAAAATATCGTCTGCACACAGCCGTTCGGATGTCTCCCGAACCACATCAACGGCAAGGGCGCGATCCGCAAGATCAAAGAGGTCAAGCCCAACGCCAACATAGTCACCATCGACTACGACCCCGGCGCTCCCAAGGTAAATCAGGAGAACCGCATAAAGCTGATGCTCGCGGTCGGCAAGGAGAACCTGAACAAGGAGATAGAAGAAAACAAAGAGACGGAAGATAATAAAGAAACAGAAGAAAATAAGGAATAAACACAGAGCTGCCGGCGGTAATGTCGGCAGCTCATTTTAGTTTAGAGTTATGAGTTGAGAGTTTAGAGTTATGAGTCTATTTAAAGCCTCCCCTAACGCTTTAGCTTTAGGGGAGGTGGCGCGACACTTTAGTGTCGTGACGGAGGGGTTCTACTTTCCGACAGCACGAGTTTTCCGTAACGATCGTAGGGGCGTGCATTGCACGCCCGTCAAGCCGACCTTTCCTATCAAACCGATTTATCTTTCGGAAAACGAGCGTTCCCTATCTGCGGGCGAGCAATGCTCGCCCCTACAAAAAAATAAAAAAATTTAAAATCCAATGAAACCAAAACGGTACTTTGGGGAGTGTTATTAGTGAGGGGTGAAAAAATGGCTGAAAAATTGTTCTCGGGATTAACATTTGAGCAGGTTGTGGACAAGTATGCTCAAACTGTTTTCAGAGTCTGCCTGATGCGTTTGGACAATTACGCGGACGCCGAGGACTGTTTTCAGAATGTTTTTGTAAAGCTCTTCAAAAATTCACCCCGATTTAATGAAGAAGAACACATCAAGGCTTGGCTTATCCGCGTAGCTATCAACGAGTGCGGCAGCTACATAAAAGTAAATCGCCGCGACGTCCCGATGGAGAGAATACAGCAAGACCGGCCTGCTTTTACCGACGACAGCGCGGATATATCGTGGGCATTGATGAGGACTCCTCAAAAATACCGCGAAGTGCTCTATCTCTATTACTGCGAGCAGTACAAGGTCAGTGAGATCGCCGATATTCTCAAAGTAAACGAGAACACGGTCAAAACCCGACTCAAACGCGGAAGAGTCATTCTAAAGTCGATTTACGGAGGTGATTGAGCGTGGATAAATTCAACTTTGATCAACTGATGAATATAGAGGTTCCTCAGAGCTGCATCGAAAAAGCGCTCAAAATACCTGCGGAAACCAAAAAAGCGGCGTCTCCCGTAAGGTTTTACCGCTTCGCCGCGGGTATAGCGGCGTGCGTTGTTATAGCGGCGGCGGTGACATTATCGCTGATGACCGGAATAAACAAGGATGTTGATATGACAGCTCCCGATCCCGAAAACCCCTCGCGTTCGGATTTGGTCTACAACGGAACCGACCCGTCCTCCACAGACGACATCAGCTCACCCTCGATTTTGTCACCGCTGCTGTTTGGCACAGATGTTCAAGGCTCAACAGCAGTCACCGAGCCTGCGGAAAGCAGTGCAAACGGCAGCGGAGCTAACGGCACAAAAAATTCAAAACAGAAGTCCGCTTCAACGTCAAACGGAAATAATAAGGCGCAAGTGCCGACCAAGTCAAAATCCAATAACGGCAGCTCCGCTCAAAAGCCGAATGATCCCTACAGCACCGCTCCCAATGGGGATGAGCCTTCTACTGAGGTTGATGTTTATACCTATCCCGATGAGGAAAGAACCGAGCAGCCTACTACATTGACGCCATTCACCGATCCCTGCGTTGATAATCCAACTCAGCCAAACTATAACGACAACAGGACATTTATATTTTATATAGTCGTATTCAACGGTCAGGCAAAAGGCGATGTTTATTGCAAGGTTGAGGACAGCAGCGGGACTGTGGTGAGCAGCGGCTTGGCTGCAAAAAACCCTTACGGCGGCAAAATGCAGTTATCATACAGCGTTTCTATGATAGTAAGCGCTCCAAAGCAGTTTACCGTGACCTTTTATAACTCTAACGAAATAATAAAACAGGGAACGGTCACTGTTTTTAATTATACAGACGTAAGATTATATTAATCTTGTAAATCTGAGTATTGGCGATAATACTCTGAAAAATAAATTAAATAAAGAAAGGGTGGCACTTATGAAAAAATTATTGGCAGTTATTTTATCGGTCGCGTTATTAGCTTGCGTGTTCGCTGTTCCCGTCAGAGCGGTCGATGGTAACGAAAAAAGCAATTATCTGTTTATGGATAAGTATTACACACTGTACGGCGGTTTGATCCTTGATTATAATGAAAACGAAGAGATGACTGACGCTGACAAAGAACAATACTACAAGGAGCTTTTCTATCATTATGATGAAAGCGGAGAAGTGGATTGGGCTTTTGTTTTTTGTAGAACAAACTGGGAAAATCCAACCGAAGGTTACTTTCATATAGGGAACCGCCTGATTTTCTCAGCCGAAGCGTTTGTGCCGTTTTCGTTAGGCTACGGGATTTATGATGTTGCTGATGACAAATTCTATGATATTTCACAGGTGTGGAAGGATGAAAAATACAGCGAAGCAGTAAAACTGTTTGAAAAAGAATGTGACAACGGGTTTGCAAATTTTAATACGAATTTATTAATCGGCGATATGAATAACGATGGCTATATCACTGTGTCCGATGCAACTTATTTGCAGAAGTGTTTGGCAGGGCTTGAAGATTATCCTGTTACACCCGAGTTGCAGATGTTCATTGATCAAAAGGTCGCTGTTGATCCGAATGACCTTTATGTAACCTTTGACATCAACGACTTCTATGATGTAAATACCGACGGCACGGTTTCAATCGGTGACGCGACAAAGCTCCAAAAAATCTCAGCGGAATTTGACGACTGACAAAGATTAATTTAAAGCGCGTGGCTGCTTTTGCAGTCACGCGTTTTTTTAAAGCCTCCCCCTGACACGCGAAGCGTTTCCATCAGCGCAATTTTTCCGTATCAATCGTAGGGGCGGACCCGTGTGTCCGCCCGCGAGAACCGTACGAATGTTCACGCAGAAAAACTTGGTAGGACATCAAATTATAATTGACCACTTGCTTTCCGTCAGCGCGAGTTTTCCGAAACGATTGTAGTGGCGACCTTTACGGTCGCCTTATACGCCGATATTTCCTATCAAAACGCGTTATCAATCGGAAAACGGTCATTTCCTATCAGCGGGCGGAAAACGTTGGTTTTTTTGAAGAGGTCGCCACTACCTGTCATCCTGAGGCTCTGCCGAAGGATCTCATTGATAAAACACCAACGTCGGATAAAAAGATATGAGATTCTTCGCTTACGCTCAGAATGACAGCTTTTTGCAAACTTTTGCTAATTATTTAAAGCCTCCCCCGTCACTTGTTACGGGGGAGGTGGGCAATTCGCTTGCGAATTGGTCGGAGGGGGCGGCGTTTCCGACAGCGCAAGTTTTCCGTAACGATTGTAGTGGCGACCTTTACGGTCGCCTTATACGCCGATATTTCCTATCAAAACGCGTTATCAATCGGAAAACGGTCATTTCCTATCAGCGGGCG
>CADBXH010000091.1 GCA_902798605.1 uncultured Ruminococcus sp.
TTTACGCCAAATGCAAAACATTGATAAGCAATATCCAGCTCAGTCCGTAGTAGGTGATGACCGCTACAAGGTCGTTTATCGTCGTGATAAGCGGGCCCGAGGCTACCGCCGGGTCGACCTTGATCTTCTTGAAAAAGAGCGGGATAAGCGTGCCTACCGCGCTCGATACCACCATAGCTACGAGCAGCGCGAAGCCGATACAGCCCGACACCGCGAACGAAAAGCCGAAATCGTGCTGTTTGACGAACATAATGTACAGCCCTACGAACACGATCGAGATCGCGCCGAGGATGAGCCCGTTAAAGAATCCGACCCGCGTTTCTTTTATAACGAGCCTGAATTTCTGCGAAAAGCTCAGGTTTTCGTCGGTCAGAACCCTGATAGTCACCGCAAGCGACTGGGTTCCGACGTTACCCGCCATATCGAGTATCAGCGACTGGAACGCCATGATAAGCGTCAGCTGCGCCACGACTTTTTCAAACGAGCCGACGACCGCCGAGACTATGATTCCCAGTCCGAGCAGAGCGATAAGCCAAGGCAAGCGCTTTTTTATGCTCATCGGAAGGGTCTCCTTCAAGTCCTCCTCCGCGGTAAGACCCGCCAAACGCGCGTAGTCCTCGCCCATCTCGTCATCGACGACTTCGATCAGGCTTTGCGCCGTGATAACGCCGAGCAGTGAGTTTGAGTTGTCGAGCACGGGGATAGACGCCTCGGAGTAATCCTTCAGCTTTTCTATACAGTCGTCAATGCTCTCGTGCGCGTAAACGTACGGAAACGAGGTGACGATAAGATCGTCAAGCGGGGTTTCGCTGTCGGCGGTGATAAGATCCTTTAAGTCGATAGCGCCGTAGTATTCTTCGTTTTCGTCGGTGACAAAAATAGTAGTGATGTTGTCGTTCTTCTTCGCCTGTGAAACAAGCTCCTTCATAGCCTCCTTGACGCTGAGGTTCTCGCGGATAACGATGCAGTTTGTCGTCATCTTGCTTCCTATCTCGTCCTCGTCAAAGGAAGCGATGAGCTTGATATCCTTCTTGACCTCGGGATTGAGCTCCTCGATGAGCAAAAGGCGTTTTTCCTTGTTTATCTCCATCAGGATATCGGCGGCGGAATCCGTCTCGAGGTTAGACACCACCTGCGCCGCCTTTTTGATATCCATTTCGTTTATATATTTTGCCGCCTCGTCGTCGTCGAGCCTTTCGAGCGCGTCCGACAGCATATCGGCGTTAAGGATCCGGTACAGCTTTTTGCGCTCCTGCAAAGTAAGGCTGTCCATAGCCTGAGCTATGTCGCTCCCGTGGTAATCCTCCAGCTTTTCAAGCGCCGCCCTGGGCGAGTAGTTGCCCTTGATAACGCGGATTATCTCGCTCTCGTAATCGGGCTTTTCTTCAAAGCCGAGCTTTTCCTTAGCCATACAGCATCTCTCCTTTACGCAATTTTATGTAAATCCTAACTTTTCTTAAAATGATCTGTTATTTCTGCCGAATTTTTTTGGATATCTATCGCGGTCGTAACACCGTTATCCCACGGCGGCTGAGTCAGAATACTGCTCAAATCACCTGTTGAGCCGCTTCCGCTGATGGTGAGCACCTTGTCCTCTACCGACCAGGTACAGTCACCCGTTGTGCCGCTCGAAGCGGATACGGAATATGAGCTGTCCTCAGCGGCAAAGGCTGTAACGCTCACCGCCGAAAACGCAAGCATCAAAGCTAATATTATCGCGATAGTTTTAGTAAAAGCCTTCATAGAAAAGCCTCCTTACAGCAAAATATTATTTACATATAAATAATAACACAATCGCGCCGATTTATCAATGACTTTTTATCATTTAAAGCCTCCCCCGTAACAAGTGACGGGGGAGCCTATAAAAGTCTTTTTTTCCTGTTGCCAACAAGACTAAAATATGCTAATATTATTTTGAATAAATATATGCTTACGGAGTAATTATGGGTACTTTAAAAAATGTAAAAATCGGAGAGACCGTTCGCGTCACAAAGCTCAACGGAGAGGGCGCGCTGCGGCAGCATTTTCTGGATATGGGCGTGATCCCCGGCGCGGAGATCACAGTGGTGAAGTTCGCCCCCCGCGGCGACCCTATGGAGCTGCTTATCCACGGCTACAAGCTGACGCTCAGGCTTGACGACGCGGATAAGATCGAGGTCGAGCCCGCCGAAAAGAAAGCCGAAACATCACATCACGAACGCAGTTATAAAACCACCAGCCACCCGGGACTCGGCGAGGGCGGTAAATATCACCCAAAGGGCAGCGGCGATCCCCTGCCCGAGGGAACGACTCTGACCTTCGCGCTCGTCGGCAACCAAAACTGCGGAAAGACCACGCTGTTTAACCAGCTGACGGGAGCTAACCAGCACGTCGGCAACTTCCCCGGAGTCACCGTTGACCGCAAGGACGGCGTTATAAAGGAGCACCCCGAAACGCTCGTGACCGACCTGCCGGGAATATACTCGATGTCGCCGTATACCAGCGAAGAGATAGTATCGCGCAACTTTGTGCTTGAAGAAAAGCCCAAGGCGATAATCAATATAGTCGACTCAACAAATATCGAGCGCAACCTGTACCTGACTATGCAGCTTTTGGAAATGGACGTTCCTATGGTTGTCGCGCTCAATATGATGGACGAGCTGACCTCTAACGGCGGCTCGATAGACGTTAACGAAATGGAGCGCAGGCTGGGCGTGCCTGTGGTGCCGATCTCCGCCGCAAAGAACGAGGGCGTTGACGAGCTTGTCGAGCACGCGGTACATATAGCTCATTATCAGGAAAAACCCGTCGCGCAAGACTACTGCGACGCTTCATACAACGGCGGCGCGGTTCACCGCGCCCTGCACGGCATCAGCCATTTGATTGAGGATCACGCCAAAAAGGCGGGCATCCCCCTGCGCTTTGCCGCGAGCAAGGTGATCGAGGGCGATGAGCTGATATTAAAGCAGCTTAAATTAGAGCAAAACGAGCTCGAGATGATAGAGCACATAGTTTTGCAGATGGAAAAGGAGCGCGGGCTTGACCGAGCCGCGGCGATCGCGGATATGCGCTTCGGCTTTATCCAAAAGGTCTGCGAGCAGACCGTCACCAAGCCGAAGGTCAGCAAGGAGAGTATACGTTCCGAAAAAATAGATAAGATACTGACCGGCAAGTTCACCGCCGTACCGATGTTCATCCTCATTATGGGCGCGGTGTTCTTCCTCACCTTCAACGTGATCGGCGGAACGCTGCAAAACCTGCTCGGCTGGGGGATCGACAGCCTGACCGCCGTTGTCGACAATGCGCTGACTCAAGCGGGAGTCAACGATGTCATCCACGGGCTTGTAATTGAGGGCATCTTTAACGGCGTAGGCAGTGTGCTCAGCTTCCTGCCGATAATCGTGACGCTGTTTTTCTTCCTCTCTCTGCTCGAGGACAGCGGATATATCGCACGGGTCGCGTTCGTTATGGATAAATCCCTGCGAAAGCTCGGGCTCTCGGGCAGGAGCATCGTGCCTATGCTGATAGGCTTCGGCTGCACCGTGCCGGCGGTTATGTCAACGCGGACTCTGCCGAGTGAACGCGACAGAAAAATGACGATCTTGCTCACGCCGTTTATGAGCTGCTCGGCAAAGATGCCGATATTCGCGTTTTTTGTTGACGCGTTTTTCCCGAGCCACAAGTGGCTGATAATGCTCGGGCTGTACCTGCTCGGTATCGTGCTCGGTATAGCTATGGCGGTCATTTTCAAGAGCACGCTGTTCAGGGGCGGCGCGGTGCCGTTTGTAATGGAGCTGCCCAACTACCGCTTGCCGGGCGCAAAAAATGTCTCCCAACTTTTGTGGGAAAAGGCAAAGGACTTTTTGTCAAGGGCGTTCACGGTCATCTTGATAGCTACGATAATAATCTGGCTGCTGCGCAGCTTTGATCTGCGCTTTGCGCTTGTACAAAACCCCGAGGACAGCATACTCGCCAAAATATCGGGCTTGTTCGTGCCGATAATGGCGCCGCTCGGCTTGGGCGACTGGCGGATATGCACCTCGCTGATAAGCGGATTTATGGCAAAGGAAAGCGTGGTTTCGACCTTCAACGTGCTGTTCGGCGAGAATATAAACTCGGTAATGACGACCGCCTCGGCGGCGGCTATGCTCGTGTTTTCGCTGCTCTATACACCGTGCGTCGCGGCGATAGCTTCTATCAAGCGCGAGCTCGGATTAAAATGGTCGATCGGCGTTATAGTCTGGCAGTGCGTTATCGCGTGGGTAGTCGCGAGCATCGTGCATTTGATCGTAATGCTTTTCACGGGGGTATAAATGAACTGGATAGATATACTTATCGTTGCGCTGATAGTTTTGGCTTTGGCGGCGGCGATAATCGGAATAGTAAAGAAAAAGAAACGCGGCTGCGGCGGCTGTTGTGAGGGCTGTCCGATGAGCTGCAAGCACAGGAAATAATTATGAAAAAACGTATCGTTGCCGGGATCTTGGCTCATGTCGATTCCGGCAAAACGACTTTATCCGAGGCTATGCTCTACTGCTCCGGCAGTATCCAGCGGCTCGGCAGGGTCGACCACAAAAACTCATTCCTCGACACCTTCGCTTTGGAGCGGTCAAGAGGGATCACGATATTTTCAAAGCAGGCGGTGTTCAAGTTCAAAAACACCGAATTTTACCTGCTCGACACCCCGGGGCACGTTGACTTTTCCGCCGAGACGGAACGCGCGCTCAGGGTGCTCGACTACGCCGTTTTGGTGATAAGCGGCACCGACGGCGTTCAAAGCCACACCCAAACGCTATGGAAGCTGCTCAAAAAGTACGATGTTCCGTGCTTTATCTTCGTCAACAAAATGGACTTAGACGGCGCTGACAAGTATACGGTGTTCAAACAGCTAAAGCAAAAGCTCAGCGACAACTGCGTTGACTTTGACGATCAACGCAGCGAGAGCTTTTTTGAAAACACCGCGCTGTGCTCTGACGAATTACTCAGCGAATACTACGACAGCGGCTCTCTTAAAGCCGAGAGCATTTCTGCGGCGATAAAAAACCGCGAGGTCTTCCCCTGTATGTTCGGCTCGGCGCTGAAGCTAAAGGGCGTTGAGGAGTTTTTGGACTGCATTGACCGCTGCGCCGTTCAGCCTGCTCACGGCGATGAGTTCGGCGCGAAGGTCTATAAAATTTCCGAGGACAGCAAGGGCGCTCGGCTGACGTTTATGAAGATAACGGGCGGCACGCTTAATGTCCGCGACGTTTTACAAAGCGATAAAAACACCGAAAACGAAAAGGTCGGTCAGATACGCATATACTCGGGCGACAAATTCACTCAGGCGGACCGCGCCGAAGCGGGCACGGTCTGCGCGGTCACGGGTATCAGCTTTACCCGCCCGGGCGACGGGCTTGGTTTTGAAAAGACATCACCTCTCCCCTTTCTTGAACCCGTGCTGACCTACCGCGTGGAGCTGCCCGAAGGCATTGACGAGCACACTGCTATGCAGAAGCTCAAAATACTCGAGGGCGAGGACCCGACGCTCAACGTCGTGCTCAGCGAGCGCGGCGAGATACTTGTTCAGCTGATGGGCGACATACAGCTCGAGGTCTTGCAGACCATCATAAAAGACCGCTTCGGCTTTGAAGTAAATTTCGGTAAAGGAAATATAATTTATAAAGAAACGATAGAAAACACGGTCGAGGGCGTGGGTCACTTTGAACCCCTGCGCCACTACGCCGAGGTGCACCTGATACTAAAACCGCTCAAACGCGACAGCGGACTGGTGTTCAAGACCGACTGCCGCGAGGACAGCCTCGACAAAAACTGGCAGCGGCTTATCCTCACCCACCTATACGAAAAAACGCATATAGGCGTGCTGACTGGCTCGCCGATAACGGATATCGAGATCTCGCTCGTGTCGGGCAAGGCGCACACAAAGCACACCGAGGGCGGAGATTTTCGCCAGGCTACCTACCGCGCGGTGCGGCAGGGGCTCAGGAGCGCGCAGAGCGTTCTGCTCGAGCCTGTCTATGACTTTTCGCTTGAGGTTCCAAATGACTGCGTCGGCAGGGCGATGACCGATATCCAACGTATGAGCGGCACGATAGATCCTCCCGAGCAGGAGGGCGATCACGTCATTCTGACCGGTACGGCTCCCGTGTCCGAAATGCGCGGCTATGCCCGCGAGCTCAGCGGCTACACCAAGGGCAAAGGTCGGCTGTTCTGCTCGTTAAAGGGCTACGAGCCGTGCCATAATCAGGAGGAAATAATCGAAAAATTCGGCTACGATCCCGACGCGGACACCGACAACCCCTGCGACTCCGTCTTTTGCTCACACGGCGCGGGTCACACTGTAAAGTGGGACAAGGTGCGCGGATATATGCACCTGCCCTCAGCGCTCGAAAGCAGCAAAAAGGTTGAGGAAATTTCCTACAGCGCCGAGGCTTCTCACCCGCTCGACCGCTACAAAAACCAAAAGGACATCTTCGCGCTCGACAAGGAGCTGGTGAAGATTTTTGAGCAGACCTACGGCTCGGCAAAGCCGCGCAAAAGCGATGAGGTCAAGCGGCATTTTAAGTCTGAAAACATACCTCAAAAGTCCAAAAAATACAAAAAGCCGCCCAAATTTGACGGCACTGAGTATGTGCTTGTAGACGGCTACAACGTAATATTCTCCTGGGAGAACCTCAAAAAGCTCGCCGAGGGCAGCGTTGACGCGGCGCGGTCTGCGCTGGTAAACATCCTCTGCAATTTTCAGGGCTACAGAAAATGCGAGCTCATTCTCGTTTTTGACGCGTACAAGGTCAAGGGCGGTCGCGAGATCGAGAAAGTCAACGGCATAACCATTGTCTACACCAAGGAAGCCGAAACCGCCGATATGTACATCGAAAAGGCGTCCTACAAGCTCTCAAAAAACAACAAGGTCAGGGTAGTCACCTCAGACGGAATGGAACAGCTGATAATCCTCGGCAACGGCGCGCTGCGCGTCCCCTCGCAATCGTTTTATGATGAGGTAAAGCAGGCGGAAAGTGAGATAAGGGCGTTGATTTCAGAGAGTTAACGGGATAAAAGTTAAGATTGGGCTGCGCCCAAGTTAAGATTTCGCTGTACGCGCAAGTGAAGATTTGCTGCGCAAAGTTGGATCAACTGTTCACGGCGAAGACTCTTAACATTCACGAAGTGGATTCTTAACGTTTACGCAGTAAACTCTTAACATTTGCAAAGCAAATCCTTAACTCAAAAAACTCTTGATTAACCCCCTAACTTTTGCTATAATAATAATTGTTAATAAAAATCTAAAATACAAGGAGGAAATTTCTATGTTAATCACCAAAGACATCAGGTATGTCGGCGTTAACGATCACAAGGTCGACCTTTTTGAGGGTCAGTATGTTGTGCCCGAGGGTATGGCGTACAACTCCTATGTGATCCTTGACGAAAAAATCGCGGTAATGGACACGGTTGACCGCAACTTTAAGCACGAGTGGCTCGCTAAGCTCGAGTTCGCTCTCGGCGAAAGAAAGCCCGATTACCTTGTTGTTCAGCACATGGAACCCGACCACAGCGCTAATATCAAGAACTTTATGGACATCTACCCCGACGCCAAGATCGTATCGTCCGCAAAGGCTTTTGTGATGATGAAAAACTTCTTTGGAACCGATTTTGAGGACAGGCAGATCGTCATCAAAGAGGGCGACACTCTGGAGCTCGGCAAACACGTTCTTAACTTTGTAGCCGCTCCGATGGTCCACTGGCCGGAGGTAATGGTCACCTACGACAGCACCGACAAGGTTCTTTTCTCCGCCGACGGCTTCGGAAAGTTCGGCGCTAACGATTCTTATGACGACTGGGCAAGAGAAGCCAAGCGTTACGCTATCGACAAGTTAGGCGAGTACGACAGCGAGGTCGGAAGTATGCTTAAAAAGGCAGCCGGCTTTGACGTTGAGTCCGACTGGGCTTGCGAGGCAAGGCGCTACTATATCGGCATCGTCGGCAAATACGGCGCTCAGGTCCAGAACCTGCTCAAAAAGGCGGCTACACTCGATATCGAGATCATCTGTCCGCTCCACGGCCCCATCCTCACCGAGAACCTCGGCTACTACATCGGACTGTACAACACCTGGTCGTCCTATTCGGTAGAGAGCGACGGAATTATGATCGCCTACACCTCGGTTTACGGCAACACAAAGAAGGCTGTTATGCGGCTCGCCGACAAGCTCAGAGCAAAGGGCTGCCCCAAGGTTGTTGTCAATGATCTTGCGAGAGAGGATATGGCAGAGTGCGTCGAGGACGCTTTCCGCTACGGCAGGATCGTGCTCGCCACAACGACCTATAACGCTGAGATCTTCCCGTTTATGCGCGAGTTCATCAACCACCTGACCGAGCGCAACTTCCAGAACAAGACAATCGGTCTTATCGAGAACGGCTCATGGGCTCCGCTCGCCGCAAAGACTATGAAGAAAATGCTCGAGGGCTGCAAGAACCTCACATTTACCGATACTACCGTTAAAATTATGTCCGCTCTTAATGAGGAGAGCAGCGCTCAGCTCGAGGCTTTGGCTGAGGAGCTGTGTATGGACTATATGGCTCAAAACGACGACACCGCCGACAAGAACGATATGACGGCGCTGTTCCGCATCGGCTACGGTCTGTATGTTGTAACCTCAAACGACGGCAAAAAGGACAACGGACTTATCGTCAACACCGTCACCCAGGTCACAGACTCGCCCAACCGCGTGGCTGTCTGCATCAACAAGCAGAATTATTCTCACCACGTTATCAAGCAGACGGGCGTTATGAACGTAAACTGCCTGTCGGTAGAGGCTCCGTTCAGCGTGTTTGAAAACTTCGGCTTCCAAAGCGGTCAGAACGTGGACAAGTTCAAGGACTGCGAGCCGCTCAAATCCGACAACGGACTCGTGTTCCTCCCTCACTACATCAACGCGTTTATGTCGCTCAAGGTTGAGCAGTACATCGACCTCGACTCTCACGGAATGTTCATCTGCGAGGTAACAGAGGCAAGAGTGATCTCCGACAAAGAGACCATGACCTACACCTATTACCAGAACAACGTTAAGCCCAAGCCCCAGACCGAGGGCAAAAAGGGCTGGGTATGCAAGGTCTGCGGATATATCTACGAGGGCGACGAGCTCCC
>CADBXH010000092.1 GCA_902798605.1 uncultured Ruminococcus sp.
GACACCGACACAAAGGTTTTGGGAGGAATGGACGGACTGATCGAAGCCGCCACCATCCCGAGCGCTGAGTTGGTGCTCAATTCTGTTGTCGGTATGGTCGGATTAAGACCGACTATGGCGGCGATAGAAGCAAAAAAAGACATTGCTCTTGCCAATAAAGAGACCCTTGTCGCGGGCGGCGACCTTGTTACGGACGCCGTAAAGCGCAACGGCGTAAAACTTTTGCCGGTCGACAGCGAACACTCGGCTATTTTCCAGTGCCTTCAGGGAGCTCCCGACAACAAGGCGCTTAAAAAGCTGATCCTCACCGCATCGGGCGGCCCGTTCTTCGGCAAAACTGTCGACGAGCTAAAGGACGTCACTGTTGAGCAGGCGCTCGATCACCCCAACTGGAGTATGGGCGCGAAGATCACTATCGACTCTGCCTCAATGATGAACAAGGGGCTCGAGATAATCGAGGCGGCAAGGCTGTTTGACGTCGGCGGAGACGACATCGACGTTGTCGTTCATCGCGAGAGTATTATCCACTCGCTCATCGAATACGATGATAATTCCGTTTTAGCTCAGCTCGGCGTGCCCGATATGCGCATACCTATCCAGTACGCCATTACATATCCGAGCCGCTTTGAATCTCCCGTAAAGGAGCTTAACCTGGCGCAAATCGGAACGCTCACGTTCTATGAGCCTGATTATAAGACCTTCAAGTGCCTCAACGCCTGCAAAACCGCCCTGAAGATGGGCGGAGCTGCTACGGCGATAGCTAACGGCGCTAACGAGGAAGCCAATATGCTGTTTAGAAACGGCAGGATCAAGTTCCTCGATATAGGCGAGCTGGTAGAGGGTGCAGTAAAAAATGTTAATAATTTTGTGCCTCAGTCGGTTGACGAGGTGATTAAAGCCGACAGCCTTGCGCGGCAGTATGTAAAAGACAAGGTAGGGTAATTTTGAAAAGATTTGCGGAATAAATTATGGAGTTGACAAAAGTTTAATGCAAATTTTAGTAACGATAGCACTTATAGTAATCGGAGTCCTTTTATTTGAGTTTATTATTTTCGCTCATGAATTCGGACATTTTATAACCGCCAAAAAATCAGGCGTACAGGTCAACGAGTTCGCGCTCGGTATGGGACCTAAGATTTTCAGTTTTAAAAGAGGCGAGACCCGCTATTCGCTCAGAGTGTTCCCGATCGGCGGCTTTTGCGCCATGGAGGGCGAGGACTCTGAAAGCGACAATCCCCGCGCTTTTACAAACGCCAAGATATGGAAGCGAATGATCATCATCGTTGCCGGCGCGTTTATGAACTTCGTCGTCGGCTTTATCCTGATGTTCATCGTGGTCGTTCAAATGCCCGGCTATGAGTCCACCACTATTCAGAATTTTGTTCCATATTCGTTTACCGCGAACAGCGGGCTTGAAGAGGGCGATACGATCACGTCGATCAACGGCTATCCCATTTGGAATTCAAAGGATCTGCAGTTTGCAATTCAAACGCTTCAATGCACGGATGTCGATCCCGCGTCACTTACCGTTTATAAAGAGGATTGCTGCTATGAGCTCAACTCTCTTTGCTCAAAGATCGTTAACGAAAAGGGCTTTTTCAGCAGAGAGGTCACAGATGATGAAGTCACAAAGATGGCCGATATTCTGAGCGAGGGCACTCATAAGATCAACAAGGCTCAATCCAAGGAAGAAGCGTACAGCATACTTAAAGAATATACCGACAAAATATACGCTTCTCTCGGAGTGACCGATAAATCCAAATACAAGTACCCCGAGATCGAGACCAGGGATACGCGCCAGCGTTTTACGGGCGATGTCACAGTTGATCGCGGAGGTCAGAAGGTCGAACTAAAACAGGTACAGTTCTTCTCATACTATGCGAGCGAAGAGGACAAAGAGAACAACAAACCCTCGGTCGCCGTGGATTTTTACGTTAAGCCGATAGAAAAGAACTTCGGTACCGTATTGCAGCAGACCGGAAGCCAAACGCTTACCCTTGCAAAAACCGTTTGGCAGTCGCTGGTTATGCTCGTTCAGGGCAGGTTCACATTCAACGATCTCTCAGGTCCCGTAGGAATGACAAAGGCGGTATCGGTAGTTGCGTCCGAGGGCTTAAAAACAGGCTTTGGCGACGCGGTGAACAACATAATCTTTATTATGGCGCTTATCACCGTAAACCTCGGCGTGGTCAATATGCTTCCGTTCCCGGCGCTTGACGGCGGCAGGTTCGTATTCCTGCTTATAGAGGCGATAATACGTCGGCCGATCCCGAGAAAATTTGAATATATCGTCAACGGTATCGGTTTGGTATTATTGATAATGTTTATTATAGCTATTTCCGTAAAGGATGTTTGGCAATTGATAACGGGCACGTTCCCGACAGGTTAGTTAGGAGGACACAATGGGCAGCAAAATTCAAGTTAAAGCAGGTAATGTTTTGATCGGAGGCGGCGCGCAGGTCAGCGTTCAGTCAATGCTTAATGTTCCGTCAACAGATATTGAGGGCAGCGTAAAGCAGGCAAAAGCGCTCGAGGCGGCGGGCTGTCAAATAATCCGCGCGGCTATCCCCGATATGGACGCGGTAAAGCTTATCCCCGCCCTGAAAGAAGCCGTAAGCGTTCCCATTGTTGCCGACATCCACTTCAATTATAAATTAGCGCTCGAGGCGTGCGCCGCCGGTATTGATAAGATCCGTATCAACCCCGGCAATATCGGCTCGGACGATAGGGTAAAGGCGGTCGCCGACGCGTGCAAACAGAGGGGCATCCCGATAAGGATCGGCGTAAACTCCGGTTCTCTTGAAAAAGAGATACTCGCAAAGTACGGCCACCCGACACCGGAGGCGCTCTGTGACAGCGCGCTTTACCATGCCTCACTGCTCGAAAAATTCGATTTCAACGACATCGTGCTCTCAATGAAGAGCTCGACCGTTTCAAATATGATAAAAGCGTACGAGATAGCAAACGAGCGCTGTGATTATCCGCTTCACCTCGGCGTTACCGAGGCGGGCACCGAGCGTATGGGAATTATCAAATCCGCAGCGGGAATCGGCTCGCTCTTGCTCAGGGGCATAGGCGACACTATCCGTGTGTCACTTACCGCCGACCCCGTTCGCGAGGTTTACGCCGCTTACGATATTCTAAAGGCACTCGACATAAAAAAGGACGGCGTACAGTTTGTTTCCTGCCCGACCTGCGGAAGAACAAGGATCGACCTTGTAAAGATCGCTAACGAGGTAGAGGAGCGACTGCGCGGCTGCAACAAAAACATCAAGGTCGCGGTTATGGGCTGCGTTGTCAACGGACCCGGAGAGGCAAAGGAAGCTGATATCGGGCTCGCGGGCGGCGACGGCTGCGGCATAATTTTCAAAAAAGGCGAAATTTTGTATAAGGTAGATGAAGATAAGCTTGTTGACGCGTTGATTGAAGAAGTCGATAAGCTGTAATATAAGGGAGTATATGAAAACATTAGGAAGTCTGTTTGCACCCTTTTTGGACTGCTCAAAGGTTAACCCCGCGGTCTTAGAGGGTGAAGTTATTGATGTCAAGATTAACAATGAGGTCAGACTGATCTCATTAAAAGTACATTTCAGTATATATATTGATTGCGATTTGCTTATAAAAAGTGAAAAAACCTTTTCAAAGGCGCTCAATTCATCGGTCATTATAAAGCCTTGCTATGAGCCAGGGCTGTTCTCGGCGGATCATTTCCAGAGCCTATATTCGACAGTAAAGCGTGAGATGCCCAGTATCAACGGCACGCTGAACAACGCTGAGGTGACCTACGAGGGCAATGACCTCACCATCCGCCTGAACAACGGCGGAAAGGCTCTGCTCGACGCAAAGGAGTTTGACAAGGCGCTCGCGAGGGTGATCAGCGAGCAGTTTTCGATAAACGTAAACATCAACTATACCGGTGTTTTTGAAGTTACCGAAGACAGCGAGGAATACCGTCAGGTAATGGAGAACGCAGAGAAAAAGGTCATGCGCGAGCAGTACCTCAACTCAGCGGATTTCTACAGCGCTGACAGCGAAGTAACCGGCGACGTCAAGCAAAAACAGCGCGACAACGCGACTGTTGAGATCGAGGTGCGCGAGGGAAAATTCGCCACTCCTCAGCTTATCGAGTCCTCGGTCAGACCGCTTTACGGCAGAAGCCTTCGCGGTAAGTTCGTACCGGTCAGCTCGATCGCCGACGATAGCGGCAAGGTGCTTATTTGGGGCGACGTTTTTGACATCGAAAAGCGCGTTACCCGCTCGGGCGACAAAAACATTTTCACGATAGATATCACCGACTACACCGGTTCAACCACTGTTAAGGTATTCAATTCTATTCGTGAGTCCGCTATGCTCGACAACCTTAAAAAAGGCAATACCATCGCCGTTATGGGTGATGTTGAGTACGATAAATACGCCGGCGAACTCGTTGTGAACGCGCGCGGTATCGGCACAGCCCAAAAGGTCAAGGTAGTCGATAAGGCGGAGGAAAAACGCGTTGAGC
Source organism: uncultured Ruminococcus sp. (assembly GCA_902798605.1). The sequence goes on from CADBXH010000092.1 coordinate 4,502, forward strand.
TCCACCTGCATACAAATATGTCACAAATGGACGCTATCACCTCGGCGGGCGAACTCGTTAACAGGGCGTACAGCTGGGGTCACAAGGCTATCGCTATCACGGACCACGGCGTAGCCCAGGCGTTCCCCGACGCGCTGAAAGCCGCCGATAAAATCAACAAAGACGGAGAGAAGATAAAGATACTCTACGGCACCGAGGCGTATTTTGTTGACGACCTTGTAGAGTCCGTTTCGGGTAAAGACGAAATGCCGCTTGACGGAACCTTTGTCTGCTTTGATATCGAGACAACGGGGCTGTCTCCGCTCAGTGAAAAAATCACAGAGATCGGCGCGGTAAAGGTCGTAAACGGCGAGGTAGTCGATACGTTCTCGACCTTTGCGAACCCCGAAAAGCCTATCCCCGCAAAGATAGTCGCGCTCACGGGTATCACGGACGATATGGTAAAGGACGCGCCTTCACAGAGCGAAGCGGTATCCGCTTTTCTTGAATTCGCGAAGGACAGCGTTTTGGTAGCCCACAACGCACCGTTTGACACCTCGTTTATCCGCAAGGCGTGCGAGAATATGGGCGTGGATTACGACTTTACTTCTATAGACACCGTCGCTATATCAAGGGCTATCCTGCCCGATATAAAGAACGTCAAGCTCGATACGGTCGCCGAGTATCTAAAGCTCGGCAAGTTCAACCACCACAGAGCGTGCGATGACGCCGAGATCTTATCGAGGATATTCCTCAACCTGTGCCAGCGCCTTAAAGACGACTATCAGATTTTTGACGCCAAGGAAATAAACACAAAAATCGCGGGCGGAGACATTAAAAAGCTCCCGTCCTATCACCAGATAATTATTGCAAAAAACAAGGTCGGCTTAAAAAATCTCTACAAGCTGATTTCTTCAGCCCACCTTGAGACCTTCTATAAAAAGCCCAGGATCCCCAAAAGCTTGCTTGTAAAGCACAGGGAAGGGCTGATAATCGGTTCCGCATGCTGCGAGGGTCAGCTGTACAAAAGCATCCTCAAAAACGCGCCGTGGGGAGAGATCAAGCGCATAGCCTCGTTCTATGATTACCTTGAGATCCAGCCCTCGGGCAACAACGCGTTTATGCTAAGGAACGGAACCTTCAACAATATCGACGAGCTCAGGGAAATAGACAAAAAGATAATCCGGCTTGGCAAGGAGCTTAATATTCCCGTATGCGCGACCTGTGACGTTCATTTTATGGATCCGCACGATGCCGATTACAGAATGATCTTGCAGGCATCCCAAAAGTACAGCGACGCGGACAAGCAGCCGCCGCTGTTTTTCAGGACTACAGCCGAAATGCTCAAGGAGTTCGAGTGGTTGGGTGAAGAGAAAGCGTATGAGGTTGTCGTCACCAACCCCAACAAGATTGCCGATATGTGCGAGAGCATCCGACCGATCCCCAAGGGAACCTTCCCGCCGAACATCGAGGGTGCTCAGGAACAGCTTATCGACATCACATGGAAGCGCGCCAAGGATAGATACGGCGATCCGCTTCCCGAAATAGTTAAGGCAAGGCTCGAAAAGGAGCTCAATTCTATAACTACCTACGGCTTCTCGGTGCTCTATATGACAGCCCAAAAGCTCGTTGCCGACAGCGAGGCTCACGGTTACCTCGTAGGCTCGCGTGGTTCGGTAGGCTCCTCGTTCGTTGCGACCATGTCGGGTATTTCCGAGGTTAATCCGCTCTGTCCGCACTACGTCTGCAAAAAGTGCAAGCACAGCGAGTTTATCACCGACGGCAGCTACGGCTCGGGCTTTGATATGCCCCACAAGAACTGCCCGAACTGCGGTACTCTGATGGATCAGGACGGCCATGAGATCCCGTTTGAAACCTTCCTCGGCTTCAAGGGCGACAAGGTTCCGGATATCGACCTCAACTTCAGCGGTGAGTACCAGTCAAAATCCCACCGCTACACTGAGGAGCTGTTCGGCAAGGACAACGTATTCAAGGCGGGTACTATCTCGACCGTCGCTGAAAAAACCGCGATCGGCTTCGTAAAGAAGTACCAGGAGGAACGCGGTATTTCCATGCACAAGGCTGAGCTTATGCGTCTTGCCAAGGGCTGTACAGGCGTTAAGCGCACAACGGGTCAGCACCCGGGCGGCATGGTTGTAGTGCCGAGGACAAATGACGTTTACGACTTCTGTCCTGTTCAGCACCCGGCTAACGATATGACCTCGGATAATATTACGACCCACTTCGATTTCCATTCTATTCACGATACTATTACAAAGCTCGATGAGCTCGGACACGATGTTCCGACCATATATCACTATCTCGAGCTGTTCACGGGTATACCCGTAATGGAGGTATCGATGAGCGACGAAAAGGTAATGTCGCTGTTCACCTCCACAGAAGCCCTCGGAGTAAAGCCCGAGGATATCGACTCCGAGATTGGCACCTTCAGTATTCCCGAATGCGGCACAGGCTTTGTTCAGGGAATGCTTATCGAGGCTAAGCCAAAGACCTTTACCGACCTCCTGCAGATTTC
>CADBXH010000093.1 GCA_902798605.1 uncultured Ruminococcus sp.
CTATGACGTTGTTATCGTAAACAACAACCCCGAGACGGTATCCACCGACTTTGATACCGCCGACAGACTTTACTTTGAACCGCTCACAAACGAGGACGTTATGGGCATTATCAAGACAGAAAAGCCCTACGGCGTAGTTGTCGCGTTCGGCGGACAGACCGCTATCAAGCTCACCAAGTTTATGAGCGACAACGGCGTTAGGATCCTCGGCACATCCTACGACGCCATTGATATGGCAGAGGACAGAGAGCGTTTTGACGAGCTGCTCGAAAAATACCACATCAAGCGCCCCAAGGGCGTCACCGTTATGACTACCGAGGAAGCGCTTGAGGTCGCGGACAAGATCGGTTATCCCGTTCTGCTCCGTCCGTCTTATGTGCTCGGCGGTCAGAATATGATCATCGCCTTTAACGAGGCTGACGTCAGGGAGTATATGGCGATCATCCTCGCGCAGAATATCGAGAACCCGATCCTTATTGACAAGTACCTGCAGGGTACCGAGATCGAGGTAGACGCTATCTGCGACGGAGAGGATATCCTCATCCCCGGAATCATGGAGCACGTTGAGCGCGCGGGCGTTCACTCGGGTGACTCTATCGCGGTTTATCCCGCTTGGAATATCTCAGACAAAATGACAGACATTATCGTTGAGAGCTCGCGAAACCTCGCTATCGAGCTCAAGACAAAGGGTCTTGTAAATATCCAGTACCTCATCTATGACGACGAGCTGTATGTTATCGAGGTAAACCCGCGTTCATCGCGTACTATCCCGTACATCAGCAAGGTAACGGGCGTACCTATGGTAGATCTCGCTACCCGCGCTATGTTTGACGAAAAGCTCAAGGATATGGGCTACGGCACTGGCCTTTACCGCAAGAGCCCCTACATCGCTGTTAAGGTACCTGTATTCAGCTTTGAAAAGCTCATCAATGTTGATAACCACCTCGGACCCGAGATGAAGTCAACGGGCGAGGTGCTCGGTATCGCGGGCTCGCTTGAAGAGGCGCTTTACAAGGGACTTATCGCCGCGGGCTATAAGATGACAAAGGACGGCGGCGTGTTCATCACCGTCCGTGATTCCGACAAGGTCGAGATCGGCGAGATCGCCAAGAAATACGCCGACCTCGGATTCAATATCTACGCCACGGAAGGCACTACCAAGGTGCTCAAAAAGTACGGTATCGACGCTACTGCGGTCAAGAAGATCCACGAGTGTGACGAGAACAACACCCTCACCCTGATCGAGTCGGGCAAGGTAAACTACGTTATCTCGACCTCGGCAAAGGGACGTATCCCATCGAGAGATTCGGTCAAGATCCGCCGTAAGACCGTTGAGCGCAACATTCCCTGCCTTACTTCTCTTGATACTGCAAACGCGCTTGCGGACTGCTTAAAGAGCCGTTTCTCATCACACAGCACCGAGCTTGTCGATATCAATAATATGAGAGAGACAAAGCAGAAGCTCAAATTCACAAAGATGCAGGGTATCGGCAACGACTACATCTACTTCTCGACCTTTGAGCAGTGGATCAACAACCCCGAGGCGCTCGCGGTAAGGCTTTCCGACCGCCATTTCAGCATCGGCGGCGACGGCGTTATCCTTGTAGCTCCCTCAAAGGTTGCGGACGCTAAGATGAAGATGTACAACCGCGACGGCTCAGAGGGCAAGATGTGCGGCAACGGTATCCGCTGCGTCGGCAAGTTCCTCTACGACCACGGTATGATCGACATCAAGGAAAAGGACGAGATCACGATCGAGACCCTCAGCGGTATCAAGTCGCTCAAGGCATACACTCAGGACGGCGAGGTAACGCGCCTGAGAGTCGATATGGGCAAGGCTATCCTTGATCCCAAGGAGATCCCCGTTGCTCTCGACGGCGACAAGGTCGTAAACAGAACAGTAACCATCGCGGGCAAGGAGTACAACATCACCTGCGTATCAATGGGTAACCCGCACTGCGTTGTATTCATGGACGGCGACGTTGACCACCTCGATCTCGAGAAGATCGGACCCGAGTTTGAGTTTGACAAGCTCTTCCCAGAGAGAGTCAACACCGAGTTCGTTTCTGTGCTCAACAACAATACGCTCAAAATGAGAGTTTGGGAGCGCGGTTCGGGAGAGACCTGGGCTTGCGGCACAGGCGCGTGCGCGGTCGCTGTAGCGGCTTGCGAGAACGGCTTCTGCAAGAAGGGCGAGGACATCAAGGTCAAGCTCATCGGCGGAGAACTCATAATCAACTACACCGACGACACCGTATATATGACCGGTAACGCCGAAAAGGTATTTGAGGGCGAAGTTGAGCTGTAATTAAATTAAAATATAATAACGCCTGTTCCGGGTTTTGTTCGGAACAGGCGTTTGTTATTGTCTGATTCAACGGGCTGAAAACGCGCAGAGTCACATCTGATTACTGAAGTCCGTTATCTTATTTGCCGCAAGCTTTTGAATTTCATTCGCGTCAAAAATATCAATAGCATTGTCGTTGTTTACATCTGCGGTATTTAGCTGCAAATCGGTTAATTTTGCCTTGTCAACAGCGTATTTTTGAATAATAGTCGCGTCAAGAATATCAGCTGCTCCGTCGCCGTTGAGGTCTCCGGTGATCTTACCCTCGTTTTCTTTAAGCCATCTGTAGCTGTATATCGGGATCGTATTATAATGTTCCCATGTGTATATCCCGGAAAAAACCGCGGTATACTCAGCCGTGCTTTCATAGGAGTCGATGATCATAGTTTCTGTCTGGGCTCGCAGATCGGAAGAGAATACTACGGAGTATTTATGCGAGTCTATCAATTCGATACCGTGCTCATCAAGGTCATACCGCCATTTTGCGGAGTCCGTTTCCCCGGTCATAACGCTGTTCTTAGAACCCCATTTTACCACCGGTTTTTCGTCGGTCGCGTCGTAAAGATAAAGGTACATAGTATCAAAATCTCTGAAAGTATTACTGTCGATCATTATGTCTATATACTTGTGCTCGTCGGCAGGGACCTCCGACGCGGAGACTTCCAAGCTCGCCGTAAAAGCTGAAAGAACAGCGGAAACAGCAAGAGCTGCGGAGATCAGTTTTTTGATTTTTTGTTTCATAAATAACATCCTTTCATAAATAATATTTTAAGTCCACTTGTAAAGCGGATAATTTGCGCCTGTAATATCGTCGTGTATATATCTGCCCGTGGAAACGGCTTTGTACTCCTTTGAGATATCGAACAAGTCGATCGTCAGCGGTGCAGCAGCCGCTCCCGTATCGTCATAAAAGGTTATGCTGTACTTTCTGCCGGCGTACATAACGACCTTTTCATATTGCTTATCAAATTCAAATCTCCAAGTATCCGAGCTGCCGACTTGCTTCAAAGGAGCGCGCCTTATAACAAGGTATCCATTAGATTCGTCGTAGATTTCGCAGAAGAATTTTTGGTTGCCGTTGCTAAAATCCTTTTTATTTACCGTGATGTTGAAGGTAGCCGTGATTTTTTCGTCAGGTTCTGTAGGCTCGGTTACGGCGGGCGTTGGTTTTTCGGCGGTGCGAGGTGCATTTGGAACGTTCGCCGGGGCAGAATTTTCCTCCTTTTGAGGCGGTTCTGTGATTTCATTTTTTTGTTCGGTATTATTTTTGATTTTCGGGACTGAGACTGTGGTATGAGTTTCAGCATCCGGTTCGATCTTTTGTGTTTCGGTGGTTTGCTGTACATTGTGGGTGGTTTGCTGTTCATTGTGATTGATCGCCGCGGATGTTGTTGCTTGAACAGGTTTAGTCGTGCCTCCGCCCGATGAACCGAGATTCGCCGCGGTACCGACGACCCCGGCTATCGCCAAGCAAGCCGCTCCGGCGATCACAGCCTTTATCGGGATCGTGCTCGCCGCAGTCGCCGCGGGAGCGGGATTTACCGAAGCCAGCTTTACCTCTCCCGATTTAGCAACATAGGGTATGAGGATACCCTGCTGCTGTTCCGCGCCCTCGATCAGGCTGAACGACAGGAGCGACATAGGCGGTATCGCGCATGAAGCAAGGGCAGAGCTGCCGTGCTGTTCAAGGTATTTCTTCATTGTCTTGCGCGCCGAATATAATCGGCTTTTGACGGTGTTTTCGTTTACCTCTAAGATGTCGGCGATTTGCCTTACGCTCATTTGATTAAAGTAGAACATCATCACGCTTTCACGCAAAAGCTGCGGCAATGCTTTGACCGCTTCTCTTACCAAGGCGCAAACCTCTTTGCTTTCCGCGGCTTTGGACGGGCAAATCTGATCGCTGCAGTCGGCGAGCTCCCAAGTGCCGTCATCCAAGCTGATGTTGTCCTTCGAGCGGGTGAGCTTTGTTTTACAGTGATTTGCGGTCACTGTTTTGATCCAACCCAAAAATGCCTTGGGATCTTCAAGCGAATCTATTTTTTTTCAGCATAGTAAGCAGAATATCCTGAACCGCGTCCTTCGCCTGTTCTTCGTCGCCCAATATGGTAAGACTGTAGTAATTAATATATCCGCTTATCATATTGACGACTTCATCCAGCGCTTTTTGGTTGCCGCGTTTTGCTTTTTCAACCAGACGCGTTAGCTTTGAGTTGTCTATTTTATATTTTGGTTGCTTGCTCATAATGCTTTCACTTGCCCCTTGTTTTACCCTGTTCATTAAAAAGGACTCATAAACCGGAAAAAGGTTTGATGGTTTTTAAAATTTTTTTTATAATATCACAATAATTATATCACAATAATTAAAAAATGTCTATTGCAAAGGCTCGGATTTACATTGGTGGCGACTTATATCATCGCTTGAAATAAACGCGATTATGTAGTATAATATAATCTGTATAGCTATGAAGAGGTGTTTTTCTTGGAAATAAGCGTCAATGATAAAATAGAAATGAAAAAGCAGCACCCCTGCGGCGGAAAGGTTTTTACCGTCCTGCGCGCGGGTATGGATTTTAAGATACGCTGCGATAAGTGTGGGCGCGAGGTTATGGTTCCGCGCCAAAAAATCGAGAAAAACATAAAACGTATTATTGTGGAGTAAATGATGTTTGAAAAAATAGAGATTTTTGACAAGAGGTATTCCGAGCTCAACTCGCGGCTTTACGAGCCGTCGGTCGCCTCAGACCCCGAGGAATATCAAAAGATAATGAAAGAGATCAAGTCTATCGAGGAGCTTGTGCTGACCTACCGCGACTACAAGGCGGCGGTTCAGTCCGAGAAAGAAAGCCTCGATATTTTAGAGGATTCGTCCGCCGACCCCGAATTTAAGGAGCTCGCGCAGGCCGAGCTTGAAGAGGCAAAGGAGAATATCGAAAAGCTCTCCGAGGAGCTGAAGATTCTGCTTTTGCCAAAGGATCCCAACGACGAGCGCAACGTTATCATCGAGATACGCGGCGGCGCCGGCGGAGAGGAATCTGCGCTGTTCTCTGCGGTGCTATTCAGAATGTACTCTATGTACGCCGAAAAACGCGGCTACAAGGTAGAGGTCATCAACGCCAGCGAGACCGAGCTCGGCGGCTACAAAGAGATCTCATTTATGATAAACGGCGAGGGCGCGTACTCGCGCTTTAAGTACGAAAGCGGAGTCCACCGCGTTCAGCGCGTGCCCGAGACCGAGAGCCAAGGCAGAGTTCACACCTCTACCACCACTGTCGCGGTTTTGCCCGAGGCAGAGGACGTAGAGCTTGAGATCGACCCCAAGGATCTAAAAATAGACACCTTCCGTTCAAGCGGCGCGGGCGGTCAGCATATCAACAAAACGAGCTCCGCTATCCGCATAACCCACCTGCCGACGGGCACTGTCGTGGAATGTCAGGACGAGCGCAGCCAGTACAAGAACAAGGACAAGGCGCTTAAAGTTCTCAAAAGCCGTCTGCTGAAGGAAAAGCAGGATAAGCAGGCTAATGAGATCGCCGAAAGCCGCAAATCTCAGGTCGGCACGGGCGACAGATCGGAGCGAATCCGCACCTACAACTATCCGCAGGGCAGACTGACCGATCACAGGATAGGGCTTACTCTGTACAAGTTAGAGGATATTTTGGACGGCAATCTCGACGAAGTGATCGATGCGCTGATAACCGCAGACAGAGCAGAAAAGCTGAAAGAGAGCATGGAAAAAAATTGATAAATGTAGGGGCGTGCATTGCACGCCCGCGGGCGACCAATGGTCGCCCCTACAATAGGATTTGATATCAATGAACACACTTAAACTGAGCAATACGCCTGACAATATAATAATCGCTGCCGGAGTGCTCAAAAGGGGCGGACTTGTCGCTTGCCGCCGACGCTCTCAACGGCAGAGCGGTTGCAAAAATTTTTAAGGCAAAGGGCAGACCCGCCGACAATCCCTTGATTGTCCACATAGCGGATTTTGAGGATATAAAGCGTTTTAAGCTGGTGCGGGAGATCCCCGAATCGGCGAAAAAACTCGCAAAATCCTTTTGGCCGGGACCTCTCACTATCATTATGAAAAAGGGAAAAACCATCCCCGATGAGGTCTCCGCAGGGCTCGATACCGTCGCTATAAGACTCCCGAGCCATCCGTCGGCACGCTCTATAATCAGCGCGGCAAATACCCCTCTTGCGGCGCCGTCAGCCAATCTTTCGGGCTCGCCGAGCCCGACCACCGCGCAGCACGTCCTTAACGATATGGATGGCAGGATCGACGCGGTTTTTGACGGCGGAGCCTGCGCTGTCGGAGTAGAGAGCACTGTGCTCACCCTTGCCGAGGAAACGCCGAGGCTTTTGCGCCCGGGAAAGGTAACGCTTGAAGAATTACAAGAGGTTTTGGGAGAAGTCAGGCTCGACCCCGCGGTTTTGAGCAAGCTTAAAGAAGGGCAAAAAGCCGCAAGCCCCGGTATGAAGTACAAGCACTACGCGCCGAGGGCGAACGTGATTTTGCTGAAATGCAGCGACGATGAATTTATTTCTCACGTCAACCGCAACAGCGGCGGCGGAGTAGCGGCGCTTTGCTGCGACGAGGATACGGAAAAACTAAACGCCAAGTATATTTCGCTCGGTAAGCGAAATGATTACGAGGCGCACGCGCACAGGCTTTTTGACAGCCTGCGCAGGATAGACGGCTACGGCGACATCCACACGGTCTACACGCGCCTGCCGTCAACCGACGGTGTGGGGCTGGCGGTTTATAACCGGCTTATACGCGCCGCGGGATTTGAGGTGATCGATCTTGAAAAGAGTTAGATTGATAGGCTTGACAGGCCAGAGCGGTGCGGGCAAAAGCACCGCCGCCAAGGTCTTTGAGCAAAACGGCTTTACGGTGATAAACGCCGACGAGCTCGTAAAAAAGGTATATGAGCCAAACAGCCCCTGCCTTTTTGCGGTATCGTCAAGGTTCGGCAGAGATGTGATCAACACCGACGGTACGCTCAACAGGGTCTTGCTCGCGCAAAGGGCGTTCAGCTCGATAGAAAACACCGCCGCGCTCAATGAGATAGTCCACCCCTTTGTGCTCAGCGAGATGCTCAGCGAGCTCAAGGATGTTGAGGATATCGCGGTGTTCGACGCGCCCCAGCTATTTGAGAGCGGGATAGACGCCGTATGCGATGTTATCGTAAGCGTTGTCGCGGACGAGGACGTAAGGCTTAAAAGGATAACCCTGCGCGACGGAATAACCGAGGCTCAGGCAAGGGAAAGGATAAACGCGCAGCACAGCGAGGAATTTTTCAAAAGCAACTCAGATTTTATTATAGAGAACAACACCGAGGGCGGTTTGGAACAAAAAACGCTTGAGGTTATAGCAGGCGTTTTCAAAACCTTAAATTTAGGGGAAACGACTGAAACAGAGGTGATGTAATGGCGGAGACTAAAAGCCGTACACAAAAGCACAGCGCCAAAAGGCACAGCGCAAAAAAGCGCGGAACAAAAAAGTCGGGCAATAAAGTAAAGGTTATTATAATTTCCGCAGTTGCGATCGTGCTCGCAGTGACGGTCGTGCTCATCGTGCTTAACTTTTATAAAAAAACCGAAAAAAAGGTAATAGAAGCGGCGTATCCGCTTGAATATACCGAGCTTGTAGATAAGGCGGCAAAGGATTATAACCTTGACCCCGCGCTGATCTACGGCGTGATACATACAGAGAGCCGCTTTAATCCGGACGCGGGTTCATCGGTGGGCGCAAGGGGACTTATGCAGCTTATGCCCGAGACCTTTGACTGGCTGATGGAAAAGCGCGGAGAAAAGGGAAAATACACTGCCGACGACCTGTATGACCCCGAGGTAAATATAGACTACGGTTGCTATCTGCTTAGATATTTCCTCGATTACTACGGCAACGAGCAGTGCGCCGTGGCGGCATATAACGCCGGCTTTGAGGTGTCGAACTGGCTTGATGACCCCAACTGCAGCTCGGACGGAAAGACGCTCGACGTGATCCCGTACCCCGAGACGAGCGAGTATGTCGATAAGGTCGAAAGCGCCAAGGATAAGTATAATGAACTCTATTTTTCACAAGATAACTGAGAAAGGAAGATAAACATATGGCTGACGAAAAGACAAAAACACAGCGCCTGCGCGAGCGCGTTATGACAGAAGAAAACAAGCAAAAAAAGCTCACGGCGGAGGTCATAGCCAAGGCGGACGAGTTCTGCGAGGGATACAAGGAATTCTTGGATTGTTCTCCCGTTGAGCGCGAGGCGGTAGCGTATTCGCTCGATCTTGCTAAGAAAAACGGCTTTGTAAAGTTTGACCCGGACGCGACTTATTTGCCCGGCGACAAGGTGTATTATGTCAATCGCGGCAAGGCTATTGCCCTTGCGGTCATAGGCAAAAACGGCGTAAAGAACGGCGCGCGTTTGGCTATTGCCCACATCGACTCACCGAGGATAGACCTGAAGCCCATTCCGCTTTACGAGGCAAACAATCTCGCTCTCTTTAAGACCCACTACTACGGCGGACTCAAAAAGTATCAGTGGACCGCTGTTCCGCTCACGCTCCACGGCAGGATCGTAAAGCTTGACGGCAGTACGGTGGACATCATCTGGGGCGACAGGGACGACGAGAGTTGCTTCTGCGTGACCGACCTCCTTCCGCACCTCGCTCAGGAGCAGGTCACAAAGCCCATGGCAAAGGCGTTCACGGGCGAAGACCTCAACGTACTTGTCGGCTCGCGTCCGCTCGACGGAGCTGACGATGAAAAAGAGCTCGTCAAGCTCAATATAATGAAGATACTAAACGACAAATACGGCATTACAGAGGACGACTTTTTGTCGGCGGAGCTCTGCCTTGTGCCGAGTTTCAAGGCAAAGGACGTCGGCTTTGACGGCAGTATGATCGGCGGCTACGGCCACGACGACAAGGTTTGCGCCTATCCCGCGGTAATGGCGGCGATCAACGCGGATATCCCCGAGGACACCTGTATCACCTACCTCACCGATAAAGAGGAGATCGGCAGCGACGGCAACACGGGAATGCGCAGCGACTTTTTGCGCTACTTTATCTACGACCTCGCAAAGCAGGACGGGATAGAGGGCTACCGCGCTCTCTCAAAGAGCACCTGCCTTTCGGCAGACGTTAACGCGGCGTTTGACCCGACCTACGCCTCGGCGTTTGAAGCCAAGAACAGCTGCTATATCAACAACGGCGTTGTCATCTCAAAATACACGGGTCACGGCGGAAAGTACGACACCTCCGACGCGTCCGCGGAATATATGGGCAAGGTGAGAGCACTGCTCGAGAACAACGACATCATATGGCAGATCGGCGAGCTCGGCAGGGTAGACCTCGGCGGCGGCGGAACGATAGCCAAATATGTAGCGAATATGAACGTCGACGTTATCGACCTCGGCGTGCCCGTGCTCAGTATGCACGCGCCGTTTGAGATAGTCTCAAAGACAGACGTCTATATGGCGTACCGCGCGTTTTACGAGTATTTCAGAGCGTAAATCAATATAAAAATAGTAATGGCGGCCATCACGGCCGCCTTTATTTTTTGCGATTTTGCCGAAAAAAATGACAGCCGCAAGGGCTGTCACTGCTTTGTCAAAAAAATAAAAATCAATACGCTTGAAGTTCGGCGATCGCCTTTGTAGCGTCATCAGCTTTGAAAACCGCTGTTCCGGCAACGCAGATGTCGATCCCTGCCTCGGCGCATTGTTCTATCGTAGCCGCGCCGATACCGCCGTCCGCTTCGACCGGCATATCAATACCTCTGCGCTTGGCTTCTTCCTTGATAGCCTTGACCTTCGGCATCATATCCGCCATAAAGCTCTGACCGCCAAAGCCGGGCTCAACGGTCATAATAAGCACAAGGTCGATCTTATCGAGGTACTCAAAAACCGACTCCGCAGGAGTCTTGGGCTTGATAACGAGCCCTGCCTTGATGTTGCGCGACTTGATCTTCTCGATAGTCTTGTCGATGTCGGAATCGCACTCGACGTGGAAGGTGATTATGTCCGCGCCCGCGTCGGCGAAATCGTCGATATATTTCAGCGGATCGGTTATCATCAGATGAACGTCAAACGGCTTGTCCGTGTATTTTCTGACGCATTTTATAACCGGTGCGCCAAAGGTGATGTTCGGCACAAAATGACCGTCCATAACGTCAAGGTGCATCCAGTCCGCGCCTGCTTTATCCATTCGTTCTATTTCCTGTCCCATAACGGAAAAATCACATGATAAAAGTGACGGAGCGATTTTCATACTCTTTCCTCCATAAAACAAACTCTCAACTCATAACTCTTAACTCATAACTTTCCTACGGCTTTTGGATCGACGGAGCGATTATCGCAGCCGCCGCCCAGAACAGCGCGTAGATCAGCACTTCAAGCGTGCCCATAACTTCAACTCCCGCGTAGAGCGAAAGGGTGGCGGCGATGAGGATTCCGAGTATGACCGCCGCAAGCTGAATGATTATCGCCAGCGAGATATTGCTCTTTATCCTAACGCTGCCCGATACCGCTCTCGCGAGCGATGACGCCTTGCCGTGGGTGATAAGGTAAGAGCGCGAGGTCTCTTCGGTAACGCCCTGAGCCTCTTTGAGTACGTTGCCCAAGCCTGTGGGCAGCACCTTGATGCTGCGGTAGAACAGGTTGTAGAGCTTTGCGATAAGGTCGTCGGTGATATTGTAGTCGGTCGTCCTTATAAGGAAGCTTATGCCGTTTGCCTCGGCTCTCTGCATTTCTGTTTTGAGCTCGGGGTCGGCGTGGTATTTTGTAACTATCATTGCAACCAGCCTGCCCGCGCGTGACAGATAGGTTATCTGGCTGCCCTTAGAGGTGTATTTTTCCTCGTATTCGGGCAGGGGTGTGTCGACCCTGTATTTTTCCATAAGGCTGCGCGAGCCTACCAAAATTCGCTCGCCGTTTATCCAGCCCACAAGACCGAGATCATCCTCATATAGTACGCTCTCTACCTCGGGGAGCTTTTCTTTTGTTTCGTTTATGACCGAGTCAAAAGCGTTCGCGAGCGGGTTCTGCGCCTCTTTAAGGATCGCGATACCGCACAGCAGCGACTCGTCAACATTATAATCCTCAAAGCTCTTTATTCCCTCAAGGTCGATCGACTCGGCGGGGAAGAGCTCGTTTGCGTCCATCATAATAGCCGTGCTGTCACAGAACTGCTTGATAGACGGATAGCCTGCGAGCATCGCGCCGTAACCCGTCAGGTTTTTACAGAGCAGCTTGACGGGCAGGTTGACCGCAAGCAGAGTGGCAACGGGGATAGCGAGCGCGGTTACGAGTGAAAGAGTATTAACAGCGTCCGCGAACGAAAGCTTGACAACGCCGTAAAGCAGCGCGATCACTATTGCCGCGATCGACGTGATCGGCGCAAGCTTTGAGGCTAAGTCCTCGCTTGGGTCGGGCGCGTAAGAGATTTTTAAGAAGTTAGAGGGGAACTCGGTTTTGTGCTGATAAGCGATCAGCGCCTTGTCCGAAGGTGTGCCGCTGAGCATCTTGCTGGCGACCGCCTCGTTGTTGTATATCTTGGCGGCGTATTTTTGACCCTTGGCAACGGTAAAGCGGAAGTTATCCTTAACCCTGAGCACCATAATGAGCTTGCCGAGGTTGTTCGCGAACAGCGCCGTAAATACGATCACCACGTAGTAATTCACATTGAACGCCGTCATATCGCCGAGGCAGAAGAATGAGACTATCGTTTGGATGACCGCGCTGATACACGCCACCGAGACCGCGGTGTCGGAATTGCCCTTAAAACGTACAAGCGGACTTAGTCCGTTCATAAGCGCGATGCGGTTCGCGAAAATCGAAACTCCCAAAAGCAGAAAATTGAACACAGCATAAGCAGCGGGTGCGAATGAGATCGCGCCGATGATCGCGTCGGGGATGACCCTTGTCAAAACGGTCAAAATTATCGAAACAAATACGATAACGCCTGAAACAAGACTGCGCGTAAACAGCTTTTTGATATTGTAGTTGAGCTCGTATTTGATACTCTTTTCGTCGTCCTCACTTGTGTAGTCCTCGATCGGAGCTGCCTTTTCCTGAACCACGTCAACGTCGTCGGACTCGTCCTTTGAGAAGAAGCCTACAACTGCGGACATAACCTTTTCCTGCGCGGAGCGGTCGTCCTCGGGCTTGTCGTCGTCCTCGATCGGCTTTGGCTCCGGCCTTATAACGTGAGCGATGACCGAGGGGTTCTTTGAGCGGACATATTCGTCATACTCGCGCTCAACGACCTCAGAAAACCTGCCCGCCTTGATATTGAGCGTGTTCTTTGGCTCTTCGGGGCGGTACACAGGGACTTTTGAGACTACCTTTTTAGGAGGCTTGCCGTCCGAGGTGTGCTTGATTTTGAACAGATTTTCGTACCTGCTCTTTTGCTCGGCTTCCTTTTGCTGTTGAGCTTTTTTGTAGTCCTCGGCGTCAACGTCGATGTCTATGGTGTCAAAGCTCTCAATATCGTTGCTCTCGCGGAAGGTATCCACCTCGCCCAAGACCTCGCCCGAGAACTGCGTGTCCTCGTCATACTCGGGTTTAAGGGTGATTATTTTTTCTTCCTCCGCCTTCTTTGCGGCTTCCTCGGCTGCTTTTTT
>CADBXH010000094.1:0-5752 GCA_902798605.1 uncultured Ruminococcus sp.
GACATAAGCCTTGCGTGCAGACCGACGTGGCTGTCGCCCATCTCGCCCTCGATCTCTGCCTTGGGAACAAGAGCGGCTACCGAGTCGATTACGATAACGTCGATCGCTCCTGAACGGATAAGCGCCTCTGCGATCTCGAGCGCGTCCTCGCCGGTGTCGGGCTGAGAAACGAGCAGAGAGTCAACGTCAACGCCCAGCGCCTCCGCGTAAACGGGGTCGAGCGCGTGCTCAACGTCGATGAACGCCGCGTTGCCGCCGAGCTTTTGACCCTCGGCGATACAGGTGAGCGAGAGGGTGGTCTTACCCGAGGACTCGGGACCGTAGATCTCTACGATACGTCCGCGCGGAAGTCCGCCGATACCGAGAGCTACGTCAAGCGACAATGAGCCGGTCGAGATGTGCTCGATCTCCATATGTTTATTCTCACCGAGGCGCATAACAGCGCCCTTTCCGAATTGTTTTTCAAGCTGAGAGATAGCTGTTTCCAGCGCCTTGTTTTTATCTACTGCCATTTCATATACCTCCGTGGTTTTTGATTTGTAGGAAAGTTTTGAGTGGCTTTAAAGCCTCCCCCATCACTTGTTATGGGGGAGGTGCCTCCGTAAGGAGGCGGAGGGAGCGGAGTTGGAGTCAGCGCAAGTTTGTCATTGCTGTTTTTCCAAACAAGGCAAAACAGGAAGCGCAGCCCCCTCAGTCACGAAGCCTCAAAGGTTGAACTTAGTAATAAAACTTGATGTCTTATCACAGCATTGTATTTTTTAAAATCATAGCTCTCAGGCTTCGTGCCAGCTCCCCCGTGACAAGTAACGGGGGAGCCTTTAAATTGGCTCTTAACTTTCGTAAATAATTATATATTAGTTCGTTCCAAAAAGCAATGGATTTGGGGCAAAAACATCGAACAAATCTTCTAAATTTTTAGCATTGTCCTAAAAATCGGACAGTGTGCCTATTATCGCACGCTCTGTACCGCCTAAATCGAGGGAAGTTTTTATATTTTTAAAGCCCTGCTGTTCGAGCATTCGGGCGACAGCTTCGGCTTGTCCTTCGCCTAATTCAAACGCCATAGCTCCGCCTTTTTTGAGCCGCGGCGTCCAGTTTTTGATTATCGCGCGGTAAAAATCGAGCCCGTCCGCTCCGCCGTCGAGAGCCATAGTGGGCTCGTAGCCGACTTCGGTTTGGAGCGTTTTGATCTCGTCCGTTTTGATGTAGGGCGGGTTAGAGGCTATCAGGTCATAATGTTCCGAAAAAGAATTATAACATTCCAACACATCGCCCTTGAAAGGTTTTATATCTGTGCCTTTAATATTCCTTAAAAGAAAATTATACGCTTTGTCGCTCAACTCAACTGCCGTTACGTCGGCGTTGCCGAGCCTTTTCAGTGCGATACTTATCGCTCCGCTGCCGGCGCATAGATCGACAGCCTTTGGGTTTTCTTTGTCTTTGAGGAAGCCGAGGCAGAGGTTTACCAAAACCTCGGTGTCGTCGCGCGGGATAAGCACGCCCTCGCCGACCTTTAAATCAAAGCCCATAAAGCTCCAGCTTCCGAGTATGTATTGCAGGGGAATGTGCTCGGCGCGTTTTTGCGCCATTTCAAGCATTTTTTCTTCGTTTTTTACTTCGGCTTCGGCGTTAGCTATCTGCGACGCTCGGCTCATTCCCGTTACGTTTTCGATTATCAGGCGCGATTCATACTCGGGCGATTCGATCTCCGCCCGAGAGAGTATTTCGCGCAGTTTTGTGTAGGTATCCTTTAGCATCCGCAGTTTTGAACAATGTCGGAGCCGTCGTCGGGGATGACCGACTCGATCGCCTTTATAGCGACCTCGATCATACTGTCGTCGGGCTCTTTTGTTGTGATCCTCTGCGCCCAAAGTCCGGGAGCGGCGATTATGCGGGTGATCTTGTTGTCGTGTTTGCCGCAGAGTTTGATGAGCTCATAGCCCAGTCCGCAGACTATCGGAATGAGCAAGATCTTGAATATCGGTCTTAATACGGGGATGCCGAACGGCGCTACCGGTACCAAAAGACCGACCAGGATTCCGATGATGAGCATTATTACCATAAAGCTTGTGCCGCAGCGCGGGTGGAAACGGCTCTGCTTCTTCACGTTTTCTACGGTGAGCTCTTCCTCGTTTTCGTAGCAGAAAATCGTCTTGTGCTCGGCGCCGTGATACATAAACACGCGCTTCATATCGGGCGTCTGCGATACGATGATGATGTATGAGAAGAAGAGGATTAGCTTTAGCACGCCCTCAAAAATCGACTTCCAGAGCCTTACCAGCTCGGCGTTGCCGCTTGCCTCGTCGACCCTGAACGCGGGGATGAAGTTTCCGCACAGATCGAACAGGAATGACGGCAAAAAGAAGAACAGCCCGATCGCGAAAGCTACGCCGATAACCGATGCGATGACCATAAGTATTTTTACGAGCTTGTCGCCGAATTTTTCATCGAGCCATTTTTCAAATTTTGAGGGTTCTTCCTCTATCTCTGCCGAGTCGATCGCCTTGTCTGCCGAGAGCATAAGCGATTTGTAGCTCAGGCGCATTGAGTCGATCAGACCCGCGATGCCCCTTAAAAACGGGATTTTGAATACCGGATATTTAGATGGGATGGTGGTGATGCTGACGTCCTCGGAGTAGATCTCGTCGGGACCCGTGCGCACGCAGACCGTACTTTTCTTAGGTCCCCTCATCATAATTCCCTCGATCAGCGCGCTGCCGCCGATCGAAGTTATCCTTCGTGTTTGTTTACTCATATACCTTGTCCTTTCGGTGTTGTAGGGGCGACCTTAGCACGTCGGCAACCCTTTTGGGCTTCGCCCATTTCCCCTGATAGGGGAATCACATTGCTCGCCCGCGGGTTTTGGGAAAGCTTTGCGGTTATCCACGGGCGGGCAATGCCCGCCCCTACAAATTAACTCTATATTTTAACTACCTCATTGCGTATATTCTCCGCGCCTTCCTTGTAGATGGGGAAGGTGAGGGTCACGGTCGTGCCTACGCCCTCGCCGCTCTCTATGTCGAGCGAGCCGTGGTGGAGGTTCATGATCTCGTCGGCAACGGCGAGTCCTATGCCCGAGCCGCCGACGGTTTGGTTAGCCTTGTAGAATTTTTCCTTGACTCTGGGCAAGTCCTCGGCGGAAATGCCGCAGCCTGTATCGGTCACTACTATCTTTATGATATCGGGTTCATCCTTTGAATAGATGACCTGAGCCGCTACCACGCCGCCCTTGGGCGTATATTTGAGCGCGTTGTCAAGAATATTGATGAACACCTGTTTAAGTCTGTTTCGGTCGCCGTAGATCGGGGGATAAACAACCTCGGGCTCGTCATAGAGCAGGTGCTTGCCCTCTTCAACGGCGCGCTCCTTGAGCATATATACGGTCTCGTCAAACTCGGCGAGAATGTCCATTTTTTCATTCATCAAGACCATTCTGCCGCTTTGGATCCTGCCGAAGTCCAGCAGCTCCTCAACTATGCTCGTGAGCCTTGTGCTTTCCTTTATGATTACTCCCATACCCTTGTCAAAGGTGCGTCGGTCAAGTGTGCCGCGCTCGCTGAGCTGCATCGTTTCCGCCCAGCCCTTTATGGCGGTCAGCGGAGTTCTCAGCTCGTGAGATACACGGGAGATAAAGTCGTTTTTCATCTGCTCGGTGGTCTGCAGATCCTTAGCCATATCGCTGACGGCGTCGCAGAGGTCGCCGATCTCATCGTCGTATTTGTGCTCGATCTTCTCCGACGCGGAAAAATCGCCCTGAGCGATCTGCTCCGCCGCGGTTGAAAGCCTCTGGATAGGCTTAACGATAGAGCGGATAAACAGCAGTCCCGAGATGATTACCAGTCCTAAAATGATAAGTCCGATCGCGATGATGATACTCGCGGTCAGCATTATCCTGCTGTTCAGGGGCTCCATACTGACTATGTACCTGATCGCGCCCACAACAGCGCCGTCGGGGTCCTTGATGACCCTTGTCTCGCTCATTGCGGGTTCGCCCGAGAGCAGCTTTCCGTTCCAAAAGGCATAGCCGTCCTCGCTTGCGACGGCTTCGTCAAAGTCGGTGAACTTTTCATCCTCCTCGGGGATAAAGCCCGTTGAGGTCAATACGACCTTGCCGGATGAGTTGAGGACCATAACGCCCACGTGCTCTTTTTTGTCAAAGTTTTCGACATAATCGCGGGCGGCAGAGGTGAACTCGGTCGGACCGGGACTTTGAAAGCCCGAGAAAACGATACTCAGCTCGTTACCCGTTGAGGCAAGGTTTTGTTCGACGCCGCTTTGGAACAGATAGTTCACAACAAAAATAAGGGTGACGACAATCAGAATTATAATGGTCAAAATAACGCTGAGAGTATTGAGCATCCAGCGTTTGGTAATGCCGTGGAACATTCTGTTGTCACCATCCCTTCTTTTAGAGTTCAGTGTTTAGAGTTTAGAGTTTAATTATGGTCGTGAATACTATAAATCGGGTGCGGGTGTCCCGCCATAAATTATTCACTATTCATTATTCTCTATTCACTATTCTTTTCTTACTCTCCCGAGTCCCACTTGTATCCGAGACCCCAAACTGTGATGATGTGCTTGGGGTTGGAGGGCTCGTCCTCTACCTTCATCCTGAGTCTGCGGATGTTAACGTCGACGATCTTGTCCTCGCCTACATACGCGTCGCCCCAAACGTGGTTGAGGATGTCGATCCTGTCGAGCGCAACGCCGGGATTTGAGAAGAAGTATTCCATGATCTGGAACTCGACCTGTGTGAGCTCGATCATCTTGCCGTTTTTGAGCAGAGCGCGGTTGCGCAGATTGAGTGTGAAGTCGCCCGATTTAAGCTCTTCTTTAAAGTTGTTCTCTGATCTTGACTGAGCGAGAGCTACTCTTCTGTAGAGCGAATCAACGCGCGCCAAAAGCTCGCTGGGGGAGAAGGGCTTTGCCACATAGTCGTCGGCGCCGAGCATAAGGCCCGTTACCTTGTCCATCTCCTGAGTTTTTGCCGAAAGCATAATGATGCCGATGCCGCCGTTGCGGTTGCGCAGCTCCTTGCAAACCTGAAAGCCGTCCATTCCGGGCATCATAACGTCGAGGATCGCGATGTCGAATTCGCCGTCGTTCTCGTCGTACTTTTTAAGGGCTGTTTCTCCGCAGTCCGCCTCTACAACATCGTAGCCCGCGCGGGTAAGGTTGATCACGACAAAGTCGCGGATGGCGGATTCGTCTTCGCATACAAGTATTTTTTTCATCTTCAAAACCTCCGTTTGAGTATATTTTATGTCATTGTTTATTTGTTGATTTGCAGCATATAGCCGCGTTTAATCGTTTTCGTTAGTAGGGGTGATCTCGCGTTGAGGCTCAGAGTCCGGGTTATCGGCAGAGAACGCGGTTTTTATCTCGTCGTTAGTAAGCTTCATCGGACTTTGCCCGCGCGGGTTAGAGAACGCGTAGGCGTAATGGTTGTCGCGGTAGATAAGCGTATATCCGTCGACCTTGCCCTGATCCCACGCGGATACGTCGAACACCTTTATCTCAAAAAGCTCCTCGCCGAGATTTGTCTGCAGCCACTCGTAAAGCTTCATTGAGTTGTCGGTAATTACGGCGGTGTAGGTGCCTTCCTGCCAGCGGTCGGGCTTTTTGACCGAAAAGTTGCATTTGTAGTGCTTTGCCACGATATTCTTTATCGCAAGGGTCTCGGTTTTTATATTGAACGCGCACCATGAGATCTTATCGGCGATAGTCTGTGCCATTTGCTCGCCTCTGTAGG
>CADBXH010000094.1:5800-18865 GCA_902798605.1 uncultured Ruminococcus sp.
GATTCTTTTGTTTGTCGTTATACAGCGGGTTTTTCAGAATCGCGAGTGCTTGGTTATAGTAGATGACCTGAGTTATCGTTTCCTCGCCCGCGTACGATCCGTCAACGACAACGCCCTTGACCGTGGCGTCGATGTCGGTCAGCCCGATGTTTTTGAATTTTACTACATTCGGATCCATCGGTGCGACAGACTTGACATAGATCTGGTTTTTATCCTTGTTGTATTCAAGCATGGACGCCCTTGATTCGGTCTCCGCGTTGAACAGCGTAAGGGTCATTATCTCGCTTTTGCTGTTGTTGTCAAGGTTTCCGCAGCAGAATGAAGAGTAATTCTGACCCGCAGAAATAGTGTCGGTAACACCGTCCGAGTAGGTGTAGCAGGCAAGAAAGTTTATGTTCGGGGTGTATGTCGCATAGCCGACCATTATTTCCAGCCCGTCGTTTTCGTCGATATCCGCGAAGTCCACGCAGTCAACGTCGGTTGTCTCGGTCACATAATCTCCCGAGATCTTCCACTCGCCGTCGATGTCGTACATAACGAGCATATGGATCTCGGCGGTATCATCCTTGCCTCTGAAAAACGCGATCGCCTCATTGACTCCGTCGCCGTCGAGGTCGTTCATAATTATCGCGCTGCGGTAAGTGCCGCTTTTGGGGTACTTCAGGACGTATTTGCCTTTGGCGGTGTCTGAGATCAGCTTTTCGATCTCCGCCTCGTCGCCCATTGTCTTTGGCGGCCTGAGCGAGTCCTCAAAGCTTAAATCTGTCACGTTACAGCCGCTAAAGCAAAATATGACTGCCGCCAAAAGAATGACAGCGGTGTTTTTAAGCTTCAAGAAATCACCTCTTTTGTTAGTTGAGAGTTAAGAGTTATGAGTTATGAGTTTCGTGAATTTGAGAGTAGAGTATAGGGAGTAAAAAATACCATCAACTCATAACTCTTAACTCATAACTGTTGCGTAGCAACAAGATACTTTATTTTCTTTCCTTCCTCGGTGAACATACGCTCGTGTTCGGTCACGATGTTGTCCGCTATGTTTTCCGCGTGAAGGTCGCGCGTGATGAATTTTATATCATATCCGCTTTGCTCAAAGTACTCCACGCTCTCCTCAAACAGCTCGTCATCGTCTGTCTTAAAGCGGATCTCCGCGTCCTTTTTGAGGAATGTCTTGTACATCTCAAGCTTGCGGGGGAAGGTGAGCCTGCGCTTTTTGTGGCGTGCTTTTGGCCACGGGTTGCAGAAGTTTATAAACATACGCTCGATCTGATCGTCCTTTGTGATGATTTGGTCGATCTGCTCTACGTTGTAGTTTACAAGCAGAAGATTCGTTATCTCGTCCTGAGATTTGCCGGCTTCTTCATAAAGCTTTACGATAGTGCGCCTGCCGACGCCGAGCATATCTATCTTGATATCGACTGCTATGATATTTTTATCGGGATTCTTCAGAGCTAACTGCCCGGCGAATCCGCCCTTGCCGCAGCCTATCTCAAGGTACAGCGGCTGTTTTTTCGGGAACGCCTCAGCCCATTTGCCCGCGTGCTCCTCGGGATTCTTTACGAAGAAGTCGCAGACGCTGAGCTCCGGCTCAGCCCATTTCTTTTTTCTTATTCTCATATATAAAAATCTCTTTCGCGTGTGTTGTTGATGTGTAGGGGCGAGCAGTGCTCGTCCCTGCAATATACGCTTGCGTATCATCTTATTATATCAAATTGTAACCATTTATGCAATAAATAATTGAGATTTATCGGGTTTAGATCAACAAAATTTAATATTATCGTCGTAATTTTTCGATTTTGTAAAAATAATATCATCAAAACGCTCACTTAGCTTATTTATCAGCGGTCTTATGACAACATTTTCACTTTTGAAGTGACCCGCGTCTACCACGGTGATGCCGAGGTTGTTCGCCTCGTTTATCTCGTGGTGCTTTATCTCGCCGGTAACGAGCGCCGAGCAGCCCTCAGCCGCCGCGGCGTAGATCTCCGAGCCGCCCGAGCCCGAGGCAACGGCTACCCTTTTGATCTTATTGTTAGCATTCGTGTAGCGCACGCCCTTGCAGTCGAGTGCGAACTTTACGCGTTCGGCAAGCTCGTCGGAGTTTATCTCGCTGTCAAGCTCGCCGACGAACATACACTCGCCCTTGTCGGACTTTACGGCGTTATTGATTTCGATCGCCTGCGCGAGGCAGAGATTCACGCCGAAGCTCTCGGACAGGTCGAGGTTGGTGTGCATACATACCGCCGAGATCCCCTTTTGTGCCAAAAGGTAGGGAGCGGTGCCCTTTTCGAGCCTTTTCAGCGGAGCGAAGATAACGGGATGATGGCTGATTATCAGCTCGCACTCGAGCCTTTCCGCCTCATAAACCACCGCGGGAGTGATGTCGAGCGAAACGAGCGCGCGGCGGACAAATTGATTTTTATCGCCGACCAGAAGTCCCACGTTGTCGAACTCCATCGCGGTATCAACGGGAGCGAACTCCTCGAAAAATACAAGAATATCATTAACAGTCGCCATATAGCTTCTCCTTTAGTTGTTTTGCAAGCACGCCAAAATGCGCGTCTCCGTTCGCCTTTTTTTGAAGCCTTTTGATGTGGCTCTCAACAAAGCGGAGATGCGTTTCGTTTTTCTGCGGGTCAAGCCTGCCGAGGTAGCAGAACAGTTCGCCGTGATCTTGCGGCTCACCGCTGTATTGTACAAGCAGGACGGTGTAGCATTTGTTTGACGCCGCACAGCAGTCCTGATCTATAATTTCAAAACCGTTTTCGCAAAGCCAACCGATCAGCAGCTCGCTTTTTGTCATCGGCTGAAGGATAAAGCGCTTTTCGCTGTCGCGCGAATACTCGCAGTCGCCTATTATCTTCGCGATAAGTTCGCCGCCCATACCCGCGATGACTATGTCGTCCGCCTCATCGGGAGAGATCTCCGAAAGCCCGTCGCTCAGGCGGGTTTGGATCATATCGCTTAGTCCCGCGTCGGCGATCGTTTTCCGCCCGCTTTTGAGCGGATCGGGGTTGATGTCGGCGGCTATTGCGGAGCTGATAACGCCGTTTTGGCACAGATACACGGGCAAATACGCGTGGTCGGTGCCGATGTCGGCGAGCCTGCATTTTTTACGCACAAATGACGCGCACAGGCTCAATCTGCTGTCAAGGCTTATCATTTAAGCGCGGTGTTGAGCGCGTTTACAAGAGCGTCGGCGTCAGCGCCGTGAACCATACAGGCTTCCTCGATAGTCTCGCCTCTTGAAGCGGGACAGCCGAGGCAGTGCATTCCGATGCTCAAAAAGATGTTTGCGGTCTCGGGGTGCTGATCGAGCACATCGCCGATGATAGAGTTCTTTGTGATTTCCATAACTAATACCTCCTGATTTTTCTAATAAATCAATATTTAGTGGTCCACAGCTCATTATACCATTATATTTAGTGTTTGTAAAGATTTTTTAATATTTGAAATACTATCTTTATAAGTGTGTAAGAATTACTTCGTTTTATGTTGACAATCTTAATGTTATCGTATATAATAAATGTAGAGAAACGGCATTGGCTGTTTCACCAGCTTATGTTAAACAAATATCAATTCATTTAACCGCTTGTGTGCCAGCACAGGCGGTTATTTCTTTATGATCAAGACAATTACTGTCACTAAAAAAGCGAAGCAGATTATGTACTCCATCATTTCACCTCCTTTCACAGAGGTGTTGAAACAGCCGCCGCCGTTCCTCTACAAAACTATAATATCATATTTAAATGTAACTTGCAACAAATATGCCGGGCTTTTTTCAACAGCAGCCGTCTGTTACCGGGAAGCCGAAGCTGCCTGACACTCCGGCTTTTCTTCTCGGTTTTGATGCAACGTCACGTTGCCGGTGTCGCCGCCGCGACTATTTCCAGTATTTTTTATCAAGGCTTCTGTACTGGATCGCTTCAAGGACGTGCTCGGAATTTATGACCTCCGAGCCGTCAAGGTCGGCGATCGTCCGCGCGACCTTTAATACGCGGTTGTACGCGCGCGCGGTAAAGCCGAGGCTTTCAAAGGAGGTTTTTAATGTCTGCTCGGCTTCCTTGTCGATGACGCAGTATTTTTCAAACTGCTCCTCGGTGATCTTCGCGTTGCCGGGGGTAGAGGTCCCCTTGAACCTCTCGCGCTGAAGAGCCCGTGCGTTGTCCACGCGCTTTTTAATGTCCTCTGAGCTTTCCGCGCTGCTGTTGTCGCGCAGTTCGCTGAACTCAACGGGCGGCACTTCTATTTGTATGTCAAAGCGGTCGAGCAGCGGCCCCGATACGCGGTTAAGGTAGCGTTTTATCCTGTTCTCTGAGCAGGTGCATCTGCCGGTCCCGTCGCCGTAATATCCGCACGGACAGGGGTTCATCGCGGCAATGACCATTATCGAGCAGGGGAAGATCCGGGTTTGCCCCGAGCGCGAGATTGTAATCTGTCCGTCCTCGATCGGCTGCCTGAGCACCTCGAGCGCGTTGCGCGAGAATTCGGGGAGCTCGTCCAAAAACAGTACGCCGTGATGCGCAAGCGATACCTCGCCGGGCTTGATCGTTCCCGAGCCGCCTCCGCCCAGTCCGACCGGAGTTACGCTGTGGTGCGGCGAAGAAAACGGGCGGGTCTTTATAAGTCCGTCGTTTTTCAGCCTGCCGGCGATCGAGTGTACCTTTGTGACCTCGATCATCTCGTCGAAGGTCATATCGGGCAGGATAGACGGCACGCGCTTTGCGAGCATACTTTTACCCGAGCCGGGAGGGCCGATGAGCAGCACGTTGTGGCCGCCCGCAGCGGCAATCTCAAGCGCGCGCTTTGCTTCAAGCTGACCCTTGACCTGACAAAAGTCGGGAGCGGGATCGGTATCGGTTTTTTCATCGTCCGCCTTTGAAACCTGTATCTCCGCGGGTATCTCCTCGTTCAGCATTTTTCTGAGCTCTATAAGGTTTTTCGCGCAGCAGACCTCTATGCCGTCCACCACCGCGGCTTCACCCGCGTTTTGCAGCGGCACAAATATCCGCTTTACGCCGAGCTCCCTCGCCTTTATGACCATCGGCAAAACGCCGGTTACCCTGCGGATCTCTCCGCCGAGCGACAGCTCGCCGATAAACGCGAGGTCGGAAATCCGCTTTTTGAGGTTTCCGCTAAGCTGCATAAGCGTCACCGCTATCGGCAGGTCGTAGTGCGAGCCTTCTTTTTTTATGTCGGCGGGGGCGAGGTTGACCGTGATGTGGTTTGAGGGCAGATAGATACCGCTGTTTTTCAGCGCGCTCTTGACCCTGTTCTGGCTCTCCTTTACCGCCGTGTCGGGCAGTCCGACGATATCGATCTTAGGCAGTCCGAGCGTAGAAGTCGCCTCGACCTCGATTTTTATACCGTCTATCCCGTCAATTCCAAAGCTTAAACAACCAAATACCATAATGCCCTCCGTTACAAATAATAGTATATGTATACATAATAACACGCAATGCAAAATTTTACAATACAGAAATTACAAAAAATGCCAAAAAGTATAGCTATATTGCATAAAAAAATAAAAACTTATGTTGCAAGTATACAAAAAGCTTTAATTTGCATTGACATTTTGAAATTTAAATTGTATTATATTGTTGTAGAGTATAGTGTTATGAGGTGGAAAAGTGAATTCAGCAAAAGACTCTTTCGGCACTTTTTCAGACGATACTCTCGCACAGCTGTCAAAAGACGGTGACGAAAGCGCGTTCAACGAGCTGGTAATGCGGTATCTCGGCAAAATCACTTCTATCGCGCGCAAGTATTCGGCACAGGGCTACGAGCAAAACGATTTTGTACAGGAAGGCCTGATGGGGCTGCTGTACGCGGTCAAAACTTATGACCCCGATGGGGGAATGAGTTTTAAAAGTTATGTTTCGCTGGTGGCAGAGCGCAGGTTTATCTCCATTATCCGCAGGCAAAATACGCAAAAAAGCGTTCCTCTGTCGGCAATAGTTGAGCTTGACACGCTTGACAGCGAAGTTGTTGATCTGTCCCGTTCGCCCGAGGAACAGATCATGCTCAAGGAGCAAATCGATCTTGCTATGCAACAGCTTAGGGGGATTCTGAGTAAGCGCGAGCTTGAGGTGTTTTTGTTATACACCGAGGGCTTGAGCTATTATGCTATTGCAGAAAAGCTTGGCGTTTCCGAGAAATCGGTCGATAACGCCCTGCAAAGAGCAAAAAAGAAGATCCAAAAGCTCCGTTAGCAGCTTAATGGGCAGGAGGAGCGGAACATTCCGCAAAAAAGGGCATATTTTAACCGAAAAGAGGTAATGCGTAATGTTTGAGGACAAGACACTGGTTTGCAAAGAATGCGGAAATGAATTTGTTTTTACCGCCGGTGAGCAGGAGTTCTATGCGGAAAAGGGCTTTGAGAACGAGCCCCAGCGCTGCAAGGAGTGCAGACAGGCACGCAAGAACGCCGCTAAAGCAGGTCGTGAATTTTTTGATACCACCTGTGCCGAGTGCGGCGGCCCTGCACGAATCCCGTTTAAGCCGATGGAAGGCAAAAGCTATTACTGCAGTGAATGTTTTGCAAAGAGAAAAGCAGAGGCTGAGTAATTAATTCTTCTTAATATTTAATTGTTATTTTATTAGTAATTTAATTATTTTATATTTTTAATTATTTTTTAATTAGCTGATGTAAGCGGCAGGCGAGAGCCTGCCGTTTTTCTGTTATTGCGGATTTATTAGTTAAGAGTTTTTAAAGCCTCCCCCGACACTTGTTTCGGGAAATTCCCCTGTTAGGGCAATGTCGTCAACTTAAGGTTTTTCGTAGGGGCGGACCCATGTGTCCGCCCGCGAGAACCAGACGAATGTTCACGCAGAAAGACTGGATAGGATAAGTTGACGACATTGCCTGTTAGGGGAAATGTCACGAAGTGACAAAAGGGTTGCCGTTTTCGCCAGAAAAAGGTGGCACGCCGCCCAAGCGGCGTGACGGAGGGGGCTGCGTTTATATCAGCGCAAGTAATCCTTAATGATGTAGTGGCAACCCTTTTGCTTCTTGTGCGACATTTCCCCGCCACTATATTTATAAGAAAAATTCAAAGGTCAAAAAAAGTCAAAAAATTCTTTAAAAGTTAGTATTCGGGAGGAAATCGGAGCAAATACGAGGATAACGGAGATAATGATAAAAAACCTGACTTTAACTGACTTTGACTTTCTCTGACCTTTGCTCTATAATGTAATCAAAGCTCGGGAACAGGAGGACAAAAACGGTTCTCTGATCCCAAAGAAAAGAGGTTTTGGATATGAGGATGAGCGATCTTGTTGCTCAGTATATACTCGATATGCTCGAGGAGCAAAACGGAAGCGCTGAGATAAAGCGCAACGAGCTGGCGGGCGACTTGGGATGCGTGCCCAGCCAGATTAATTATGTAATAACATCCCGGTTCACGCCCGAGCAGGGGTATATCGTAGAGAGCCGCCGCGGTGGCGGAGGTTACATCAGGATCAGCCGCGTCAAGATGGACAGAGGAACCGCCGTGATGCACATCGTAAATTCGGTGGGCGATAATCTTGACAAAGCAGCGGCGGAGGCGATGCTGAACAATATGCTCTCGACCCATATGCTCGAGATGGAGATCGCCAAGGTGATCGCCGCGGCGCTGTCCGATAGCTCGCTCAGATCGGTAGAGCAGGACAAGCGCGACATACTCAGGGCGGATCTTTTTAAGAATATGCTTTTAGCGACTAACACATAAGTTAGTTAAGATTGCGCTTATGCGCAAGTTAAGAGGCTTGCGCCGTTAAGATTGAACTTCGTTCAAGTTAAGAGACTTCGTCGTTAATTCTCGATTGACGTTGTCAACTAAAAAACAACTTGCGAAGCAATCTTCACTTTTGCGCAGCGAAATCTTAACTTGCGACAGCAACCTTAACTTTTGCGAAGCAAAATCTTAACTGAATTTAGGAGGAATAGTTTTATGAAGTGTCAAAAATGCGGCGCTGATAACGCCAACACCCATGTAAAAACGATTGTAAACGGCGAGTTCAAGGAGTTTGATCTCTGCGCCGACTGCGCCCAGAAGATGGGCTATACCAACGTGTTCTCGGATTTTGAGAACGAATTTTCGGGCTTTTTGGGAAGCTTTTTCGGCAATGTTTTGCCAGCGCGTACTCAGGCTACGCGCTGCGAATTCTGTGGAAGCACATATTCCGAGATTGCTAAAACAGGCCATGTGGGCTGCGCAAAGTGCTACGAGCTGTTTGCCGACAGGCTGTATCCCTCGATCCGCAGGATCCACGGCAACACAACCCACTGCGGCAAAAACAGCCCTTCCGCTAAGGCGGAGCAGGCAAAGCCCGAACCCACAAAAGAGGATAAGATCAGTCAACTGAAAGCCGAGCTCGACAAAGCGGTGGAGCAGCAAAACTTTGAGCGCGCCGCCGAGCTCAGGGATCAGATAAACGGAATGGAGGCGTGATCATGAGCAATATCATTATTTCAACCCGGGTTAGGCTCGCAAGGAACCTGAAGGACTACCCGTTCCCGTGCAAGCTCAGCGAGCAGGGAAAGCAAAAGGTCAGCGAAAAGGTACGCGCCGCCATAACGCAGAGCAACAGCGCTTTGCAAAATGATTTTGAGTTCATCGAGCTTAACAGCCTGTCGCCGACCGAGGGCGTATCGCTCGTAGAAAAAAGGCTTGTAAGCCCGGAATTTATCAGCGATACTTCCGGCCGCGCGCTGCTTTTGAGCAAGGACAGAAGCCTGAGCATTATGATAAACGAGGAGGATCACATCCGCCTGCAGGTCATCAAAAAGGGCTTGGCGCTCGAGGATGTCTATGACACCGCCGACAAGCTCGACACGCTGCTCGACGAGAACCTGGAGTTCGCGTTTGACGAAAAGCTCGGCTACCTTACCCAGTGCCCGACGAACCTCGGCACGGGAATGAGGGCTTCGGTAATGCTCCACCTGCCCGCGCTCGAAAAGAGCAGGGCGATCAGCCGTATCGCGGGAAGCCTCTCAAAACTGGGGCTGACGATCCGCGGAGCTCACGGCGAGGGAACAGAGCCAAAGGGCGCGCTGTACCAGCTCTCGAACCAGGTGACTCTCGGTATCTCCGAGAAAGCGGCGATAGAAAATCTAAAGAACATCGCCCTGCAGTTAGCCGCCCAGGAGGAGCAGGCGAGAGAAAGACTCTGCGCGAGCATCGACGTTCAGGATACGATAGCGAGGAGCCTCGGTATTTTGAGGACAGCTCTCGTTATCACGCACGATGAGGCGCTTGATCTGCTCTCTAACGTCAGAATGGGAGTATTATCGGGTCAGATCACGGACGTGAAAACCGATGTGATCGACGACCTTATGACGGAGATCGAACCTGCTACGCTCTCGGTTTCCGCAGGCAAAAACCTTTCGCCCCACGAAAGGGATATTGAAAGAGCGAAGCTAATCAAAGCGAAGTTAGGTTAAAGCTTTTAAAGGCTCCCCCGTCACTTGTTACGGGGGAGCTGGCAGAGCGGGTTTTAAGCCGCTCTGACTGAGGGGGTGTCCTTTCCGATAGCGCTATTTATTAATTGTTATGGAAAACTCGCGCTATCGGCAACGCAGCCCCCTCCGCCGCCGTTTGCGCTGTCGTCGCAACGACCGGCACCTCCCCCAAAACAAGTGTTGGGGGGAGGCTGAAAGAAGTTTTGATTTTAAGGAGTTGATATTATGTTTGAATTCAAGGGATTTACACAAAAGGCAAACAGAGCGCTCAACTTGGCTGTTGAGGCGGCTCAGAATATGGGTCACAGATACGTCGGCACCGAGCACGTGCTGTACGGACTATCTGCCGAGGGCAGCGGCGTTGCCGCGGCGGCTCTTGAGCAGTGCGGGGTAAACGCTCAGACTATTCAGAGCAAGATCGCCGCGACCAACGGAACGTCGGCCAAAACAAGGCTTTCCGCCGACGCGTTCACCCCCAGAACAAAAAGAGTATTACAGACAGCGGCGTATATTTCCGCAAAGCTCGGTCAGAGCTATGTCGGCACCGAGCACCTTTTGCTCGCGCTTATCTCAGACGGCGACAGCTATGCTGTAAGCTTCCTGCGTGAGCTGGGCGTAAGCCCCAACCATCTCGCGGAGTCAATTCAAAACAGTATGGCACAGGGCGGAGATGGAATCTCCGACGGTATGCCCGACGGATTCCAGAACGGCTCGCAGGATAACAAAGAGGGCTCGGCTCTCGATAAGTTCGGCAGAGACCTCACAAAGGCGGCAAAGGACGGCGAGATCGACCCCGTTATCGGCAGAGAAAAGGAGATCGAAAGGGTCATCCAGATACTCTCGCGCCGCACAAAGAACAACCCCGTGCTCATCGGCGAGCCGGGCGTAGGCAAGACCGCCGTAGCCGAGGGCTTGGCGCTTGAGATAGCCAACGGCACAGTGCCCGAGATTCTCCGCGACAAGCGCGTTGTAGCGCTCGACCTCACCGGAATGGTGGCGGGTGCCAAGTACAGAGGCGACTTTGAGGAGCGCATCAAGGCGGCTATCGACGAGGTAAAAAACAGCAAAAACATTATTCTTTTCATAGACGAGCTCCACACCATTATCGGCGCGGGAGCCGCCGAGGGCAGCGCGGACGCGGCAAATATTTTGAAGCCGTCGCTTGCGCGCGGTGATTTCCAGGTCATCGGCGCGACAACACTCAACGAGTACCGCAAGCACATAGAAAAGGACGCCGCGCTTGAAAGGCGATTCCAGCCAGTCAAGGTCGGCGAGCCGACTGTTGAACAGGCGATCGAGATCTTGAAGGGTCTGCGCGACCGCTATGAAGCCCATCACAAGGTAAAGATCACGGACGAAGCTATCGACGCGGCTGTAAACCTCTCTTCAAGGTACATCGCGGACAGGTATCTGCCCGACAAGGCGATCGACCTCATCGACGAGGGCGCGTCAAAAATCAGGCTAAAATCTTTGACCTCTCCCGACAACGTCAAGGAGCTCGAGGCTCAGATCGAGGACTACGAGAAGGAGAAGGCGAGCGCGATCGACGAGCAGGACTTTGAGCGCGCGGCAAAGCTCAGGGATGAGCAGAACGAGCTCAAGGAAAAGCTCGAAAAGGCAAAGAAGAACTGGCAGCAGGATCAAAAGGAGAACTGCGGCAGTGTTGACGCCGAGGTCATCGCGAAGATCGTCTCGGACTGGACGGGTATCCCCGTTGTTCAGCTCACCAAGGAGGAGAGCGAACGTTTGCTCAATATGGAGCAGGTGCTCCACGAGAGAGTTGTCGGTCAGGACGAGGCAGTAAGCTCTGTAGCGCGCGCTATCCGCCGCGGCAGGGTAGGGCTTAAAGATCCCAAGAGGCCTGTAGGTTCGTTTATCTTCCTCGGACCCACGGGCGTTGGTAAAACCGAGCTCTGCAAGGCGCTCGCGCAGGCTATGTTCGGCGACGAAAACGCAATGCTCAGGCTCGATATGAGCGAGTATATGGAAAAGCATACCGTGTCTAAGCTCATCGGTTCACCTCCGGGCTACGTCGGCTTTGACGAGGGCGGTCAGCTAACCGAAAAGGTGCGCAGAAAGCCGTATTCGGTAGTCCTTTTTGACGAGATTGAAAAGGCTCACCCCGATGTGTTCAATATGCTTCTCCAAATCCTGGAGGACGGCAGGCTGACCGATTCTCAGGGCAGGACTGTGGACTTCAAGAACACCGTCATCATTATGACCTCTAACGTAGGCGCAAGGCTTATCACCGACAAGCAGAAGTCATTAGGCTTTAAGGACGGCGAGGAAAAGACCGAGGACAAGGACATCAAGGAGCTTGTGCTCAAGGAGCTCAGGAACGTGTTCCGTCCCGAATTCCTCAACCGCGTTGACGACATCATCGTGTTCAACAAGCTGACTCAGGACGAGATCAAGGAGATCGCCTCCAAGATGCTCGACACCCTCGCAAAAAGGCTCGAGGGAATCGAGATAAAGATCAGCTTTACCGACGAGGCTGTCACCGCCATCGCCGACAAGGGCTTTGACGACGCCTACGGTGCAAGGCCGCTAAGACGAGCGATCCAGAGCGAGATCGAGGATAAGCTCAGCGAGAAGATACTCGAGGGCGAGATCGAAAACGGCTCGACCGTTGTATGCGACTACAAGGAAAACGAGTTTGTTTTCAATTAAAGATCAACAATGAGCTGCTGACTTAGGTTAGCAGCTCAATTATTTTGTTGACAAATACTTATTTGCAAAGTATAATAAAAATAAGCTTTATTATAAAAATATAAAGGAGAATCATTATGAAAAAGCTTATTTCAATTATGTTGATTTTAGTACTCGCAGCCGGTACTTTTGCGATCGCAGGATGCGGAAATGATGAGAAGTCATCCGACGCTTCGGGCGATAGTTCACAGTCCGCTACAGAGGCAGAAAAAAAGCTTGAGACCGCAAAGGTAAGCAAGTTTGAGGCGTATTTGACCTACGACCCTGACGAATATGTATATGATGCGGATCTGCTCGAGCTTTTCTATAAGGCTGACGAGGACAAATACATCTACGGCGCGGTGTTTGACGAAACCGAGATCGACAGAGAAAAACAGCAGTTTGAGGGCAGAGCGGACAAGAGCAACCTCAAGGAAGTAAGCTACGGAGAGCTTAAACTCAACAATTACAATTCCAGGACAGTCACCTACTTGTCAAACGGAAAATATTCAAAGGAATACTTTATCGTATTTGAAAACAAGATAGGCGAATGGGCGGTAGGAGCAAAGCTGTTTGCCTGCCTGGGCAAAGACAAGAGCTTTGAGCCGCAGATGGACGAATTGGCAAAGACATTGGAAGTAAAGCCCGAAAAGAAGTCAGAGGATAAATAATTGAATATAGAATCAGCCTGTTCCGAGTGTTGTGCTTGGAACAGGCTGTTTTTTTATCTCATTCTGAGATTTAGCGAAGAATTTCATTATGTTTCTTTTGCTTTTGAAAATAATGCCACACACATCCATTATATTGTAGGGGAGCACCCATATGAAATTCCCCTAACAGGCAATGTCGTCAACTTAAGAAAAATCACAACGGTCTTTGGTTTTGAGGGAACTTTTGGGATTTATGCTTAACAGCCCTTGTTTGAGATCTGTTGG
>CADBXH010000095.1 GCA_902798605.1 uncultured Ruminococcus sp.
CTTGTCGTAGTGCTCCTCGATGTACAGGGCGATGCGCTTTTGTCCCTTTGAGAAGCTGCTCATCATTAAATCTATTCTTGTAAGAAGATGTGTTATCATTAACTTCATTCCTTGTTTTTTAGTCCGACATTCATTTTATCACATCGTCCTGCATTTTTCAAGAATTTTGCAGGCAAATATTAAAATTTTAATTATATTTATGAATTCAGCATATCTTTTTGTTGCAAAAAGCCGTTTGATATGATAATATATGAATACAAAAACTTTAGGAGTTAATTATGATAGCTATTATTGATTACGGCGCGGGCAATATTCAAAGCGTCAGCAAGGCGCTCAGGCACATTGGCTGCGACTGCTTTATTACAAACAAAAAGGAAGATATACTATCCGCAGACGGCGCGGTACTGCCGGGAGTCGGTTCGTTCGGCGACACCGTTGACAGCCTCAACAAGCTCGATATTAAGGAAACTGTTATTGAATTCATAAACAGCGGTAAGCCGTTTTTGGGCATCTGCCTCGGCTTGCAGCTCCTCTTCCCCGGAAGCGACGAGAGCAAGGGCGCGGAGGGTCTCGGGATCTTTGACGGCGCTATCACAAAGATACCGAACGGCGAGGGCTTGAAGATACCGCATATGGGCTGGAACAGCCTTACTGTTAAAAAGGGCAGCAGGCTTTTTGAGGGAATCGAGGAAAATCCCTACGTTTACTTTGTACACTCATACTTTTTGAACGCCGCTGACAAAAACATCGTGGCGGCTCAGACCGAATATGGAGTCACTATCGACGCCGCAGTTGAACGCGGAAATGTCTTCGCGACCCAGTTCCACCCCGAAAAGAGCGGAGAGGTCGGTCTGAAGATACTCAAAAACTTTGTCGAAATCGTAGGAGGTAAATGATGTACGCAAAAAGGATAATCCCCTGCCTCGACGTTAAAAACGGCAGAGTCGTAAAGGGAATGAGCTTTGTAAACCTTGTTGACGCGTGCGACCCCGTTGAGTGCGCCAAGCAGTACGATGTTCAGGGCGCCGACGAGCTTGTGTTTTTGGACATCACGGCGTCGAGCGATTCAAGGAATATCACTATTGACATGGTCGAAAAGGTGGCGAATACCATCTTTATCCCCTTCACCGTCGGCGGCGGTATCAGGAGCGTTGACGATTTTAACGCCCTGCTCAGAGCCGGGGCCGACAAGGTCTCGGTAAATTCCGCGGCGGTATACCGTCCGGAGCTTATCAGCGAGGCGGCGTATAAGTTCGGCAGTCAGTGCGTTGTGGCGGCGATCGACGCCAAGCGCAACGGCGACAGCTGGGAGGTTTATGTTCACGGCGGCAGAAAGCCGATGGGCATTGACGCGGTCGAATGGGCGGTCAAGTGCGAAGAGCTTGGCGCGGGCGAGATCTTGCTGACGAGTATGGACGAGGACGGACAGAAAAAGGGCTACGATTTGGCGCTGACAAAGGCTGTTTCCGAAAGGGTCGGCATCCCCGTTATCGCGAGCGGCGGAGCGGGCGCGCTCGAGCATTTTTATGACGCGTTCACCGTCGGCAAGGCTGACGCGGTGCTCGCGGCGTCGCTGTTCCACTTCGGCGAGATACCTATCCCCGAGTTGAAGAAATACCTCAACGAGAAAAACATCCCCGTAAGGCTTTAATAACAACAGAATAATTTAGCTGTCATTCTGAGGTCGCGGCGGCGACGGCGCGGATCGAAGAATCTCACGGTGCTATCACCAAACTCAGATAAAGAGATATGAGATCCTTCGCTAAAGCTCAGGATGACAGTTCTTTTTTATTCCTTTGCTGGCGGTTTATTGTCATTATTGCCAAAAATGCAAGGGTATTTTTGGATTGCGTTTTTCCTATATATGGTAAAATATAATCAATTTTATGATTATTTGTTATTGTGAGTAAGTATACATAAAAAAGGAGGACATATTTATGAAACTCAAAAGTTTAAGCCGAGTTTTGGCAGTGGTTTTATGTGTGATGCTTTTAGTGTCGTGCATACCGTTCCAGGCATCGGCTGAAACAACTCAGGAAGCGATATCTATGGTCGCGGGCGATATCAAATCGTAGGATTTGTTCCCGCCGGTACCGATGCCGAATCGACCGATCTGAGCGTTGCGTGGGTCGACTCGAGCGGTAACCTCAACGCGATGAAGGAAGGTACCGCGGATTTGACCTCAGTGTTCTTCAGGCGGCTCTCGGTACTATCCAGAACAGCTCAGCCTGGACTAAATTACAAACTGCAGGCAAGGCCGCTGTTATCGAGACTATATTCAAATATCTCAATGAAGGCAAGCTCGATACAGACGAGGTAGTCGCAAAGATCAAGGCTGTGTTTGAAGAGGTCGGACTCGATTACACAAAGCTTCTTGACGGCGTTGTAGAAGGCGGCGTTTGCTTTAACCGCGAGCTCTACAACCAGAAGCTCGAGTGGGATCAGTACGAGAATGTCACATATGATATGGACATCACTACAAACCAGCTCACTACGATGGCTATGTACCTTCAGGGCAACCTCAACAAGTTCAATATTCTCAAGAACAGCTGCGCGACCGTTGCTCTCAGAGCTTGGAACGCCGCTGTAGGTACAAGGAACGGCAAGGACACAGCATATAAGCTCACAGCTGAATCCGATGGTATCTTTAAGTATATGGACGCTCCCAAGGGCGTTAGGGATAACATCAGAAACAGACTTCCCGGCTACTACCTCAACAACGCCGAGGGCGTTGCGGAACCCGGCGCGGGTTATCAGGACGACACAGGCTGGGTTTATGTAAGCGCTCCCAAGCCGGTATCACCCATCAACTACGTTTATGACAATGATATATTTACGATCGACGGCAGCAGAACAAAGATCGCCGATGTTATGAACGCCGCAAAGGTCGACCTTACATTTGACCCCAACGACAGCAAGGCTGTGCTCTCTGTTCTTGTAAACGGTAAGTACGTTCCCGACTGCAA
The DNA here is from genome assembly GCA_902798605.1 of uncultured Ruminococcus sp. The sequence goes on from CADBXH010000095.1 coordinate 2,967, forward strand.
AACGGTAACGGTTGAACAGGATACCGAAATCAAGGTGCTTTATGCTGAGGCGGAAGTAAAGGGTATGCCCAAGGAACTCGAGTTCAAGACAAAGGACGCGACATATCAACTCAATGCCAAGACAAGATATACGGGCTTGTTGACGATCCTTCCCATATATGATACAAGCATCACTTACGTTTCGTCCGATCCGCTTGTAAACGTTGACTAAAACGGACTTATCACCGTAACGGGCGATATTCCCGCAGACGGCAAGATGGTCATCATTACCGCATACGCGGGTTCAAGCGACAACAGAGTATCGGCAAGCACAAAGGTCACCCTCGGCGATTACAAGGGCTCAAAGATCGTAGGTATGCTCACTATCTCCGGTCGTCATATCACCAAGGAAGAGCCTACTCCTCACGGCTGCCTTACCTTTACAAGCTATGAGAACGTAGATATTGACATAAGCTATCACGATTACTATCAGCCTAACGATAAGTATAACGACCTTATGCTTGATTATATGAAGCATCCCGAGAACTACGAGTCAGACCCCGCTCTCTGCAACGACAATGCACTCGGTCTGACCGACAGAGAGTCTTACTTTAACGAGCATCACAACGGCGCTATGTCCGAACCCTCAACAATCTCTCTGCTCGCGGGCGAAAGCTTTACGATGTCGAACCGGCTGTAATGACCGGCGACGTTAACAACGACGGCGTTATTGATATCATGGACTCGATACTCGTTCAGAAGTATACTTCGGATGAGGCTGAGCTCACGCCCGAGCAGTTAGAGGCTGCCGATGTAAACGGCGACGGCTCGGTTGATGTACTCGACGCAATGGATATCCAGAAGTACGCTTCCGATAAGATCTCAGAGTTTAGTAAAAAAGCTTAATTAGTTTTGATCAAGCAAAAAACTATTAAAGCATTGGTTCACACAAAAAAAATAAAACGCAATGAAAAACAGAGCAGGGAAAAATTTCCTTGCTCTGTTGTTTTATATATCTATGTTGTTTAATCCGCGATATAAAGGTTATAGATCAAATCCATATCGACGTAGCCGTCTATTCCGTTGACGTTACCATTGTCGGAATACTGCCATACATCGCATACGACCGTGTTTGCGCTCGACCATTCCGCGTCCCAGATCGAGTAGCCTCTGCTCCTGAACAAATCGGTATTGAGCTTGTAATTATGAGCATACACGCTTCCGCTTGCGTATGTGCCTACCTTGTAGCCATTCGCCTTTAGCGTGTCACAGAACACCACAGCCATATTGGTAAGCGCCGCCTGGGAATTGTTTTTGAGCGAGGTCGGGTCCTCTATATCGTAGTATATCGGCAAGTCGAGCTTTCTGCCTCCGAGGACTTTTACGCACGCCGCAGCCTCCGCCTTTGCTTCGCTGTAGTTTTGGGCGCACATATACCAGTACGAGCCTATCTTGAGACCCGCGGCTCTCGCCTTGTTGTAGTAATTTGCAAACTGACTGTCCGCTGTGGTTCTAAAGCCCGCGCGGATGATTACGTAGTTTATGCCGGAAGCCTTGATCTTGTTAAAATCGACGTTGCTGCCCTGCCACGAGGAAATGTCAATACACTTGACGTTGCTTCCCTTTACCGTGACGGTGCATTTTACGGTCAGTCCGTTGTATATCTTAGCGGTGATAACAGACGTGCCGAGCGCCTTTGCCTTTAGTGTGACAAGATAACCCGATCGGCTTTCTATGTTGACAGCCTTATTTGAGCTTGTCCATTCAAGCGTGTATGGTGTGTTGTACGAACCGCTGTTATAAAACTGTTTAAGCTGGATAACGTCGCCGACCTTGATGTTACAATTTGTCGCGTTCAGCGAAACAGACGTCGGCGTCGGATAAATAGTGACCTCGGCGTATATCCTAAAGCCGTTTTTGATCTCGCAGTATATTCTGGTCTTGCCAGCAGCTTTGCCCTTCATAACGCCGGTCGTTTTATCTATCTCGGCGATTTTTTCATTCTCGGAGTGGTAAGCGTGGACAAACGCCGCCTTGCCGCTTTCGGGATAGTACTTAAAGCCGAGCGGCTCGCCTACTCCTCCCTTTACCGAATAAGTGTTGAGAGTTATTGTATCGGAGTACGGCAAAACTGTTATATCGCACTCCGCCGACACTCCGTTGACAAGCTCGCAGATGACCTTTGCCTTGCCCGTAGCGACGGCTGTAAATATGCCTGTGTCGGGCTCGACTGTCACGATGCTTTCGTTTGTTGAATAGAACACCCTGTTTGCGGCGAACTTTCCGTTACCAACAGTAAAGCTGTTCAAGTCAAATCTCTCGCCCGTTCCTACCGTGAGCGTCGGGGCATTCATAATCAGCTCGGTCGCTTCCTGCCCCACATATACGGTACAGCTTGCATTAAGCCCGTTTGAGGTGGTGCAGGTTACTGTGATCGTCCCCGTCTTTTTGGGGATCACAACTCCGTCGCCGTCTATATACGCGATGGAAACATCGCTTGAATTAAGCGTATATTCCTCTGCGTCGGTATCGACATTGAGCTTGTATGTTTCGTTGATGCCCATATAGACCGTTGATAAGCCAAAGCGGACATATGTAGCCGAGGGCTCATCGGCAGTCGGCTCTTGTGTAGGCTCCTCGGTGGTCGGCTCTTCGGTCTGCTCCTCGGTGGTTGGCTCCTCTGTCGGCTCCTCTGTAGCTTCCTCGGTTGTCGGCTCCTCTGTAGCTTCCTCGGTGGTCGGCTCTTCGGTCACATCCTCCGTGGTCGGCTGCCCGGCAGCCGGTTCTCTTGTCACCGGCTCTGTAAAGCCCGTATATCGCTGGTTTTGATAATCCTCGCTGTGGATGTCGATCATTCCGGCGATATGCATCTGGATAAGCGACGCGTCGCCTACAGTTACGAATCCGTCAAAGTTAACGTCATAGAGCGTTTCCCGCTCGCTGCTGAGCATTTCAAGATACGCGCAGTAGCGCTGGATCCTTGTAGCGTCCTCGATGTCAAATTCATATGTTCCGCTGTCGGTTTCTTCGCTTTTGTTCTCCGCGGCAAAGCCCGAAAAACACCCAAACACCGAGAGCGTGATCATCAAAGACAAAATTATAGAGATAAATTTTTTTGATTTAGTGATCATAAAACTCCTTATTTCTTTTAATGATTTTTAATCTATGACCCATATTCTACAACATTTGGAATAATAATTCAAGTGCCGGCGCAATTTAACATAAATTGGAAAAGGAAAAACCACCTGCAATGCAAGTGATTTTTCTGTTTATTATTCGGATTTTAAGTATTCAAGCGAAACGGGAAAATTAAAATATGTATCGGGATACGGCTCATCCGTTAGCGAAAAATGCCACCACTCCGTAGCAATCGACTCAAATCCGCTGCTCGTCATCGCATCTCTAAGTATGTTTCGGTTTGCTTTTTGTTCCTCGGTTATCCCCGAATAATCCGTATGAGAACGCTCGCCGAAATAGTCAAAAGTGCCGCCCATATCCAAGTCCTTGCCCGCGTCCATATCGAACAGCGTCAAATCGACCGTGCATCCGCGGCTGTGCCCGGAATTATACGCGATATAGCCCTGATCGAACAAAACGGATTTATCGAGCTCGGGATAAAAATACTTCTTCATTCTTGTATCGCTGAGGTCTTTTGCCCAAGAGGCAAAGTGATCCACCGCCGACTGCGGGCGGTACGCATCGTAAATTTTTATTCTGTAGCCCTGCTCCCTTAGCTTATCCGAGGCGGCCTTTAAGGCGTTTGCCGCCTCCTTTGAGATAAGCGCCACGGGCTGCTCGTAGCCGTTGATCCTGTCGCCGACAAAGTTGTATGTGGAATAATACCTTATGTCGAGCATAGCGTCGGGGACAACGTCGGGGTCAGAGCGCTTGTCGTCTATCTCGGGTTGGGTCTGCTTGGGTACGTCTACCACGGTCTTGATCTCAGTCGAGACCGGCTGCGTTGTCTGCGCTGCCGAAGTCTGTGCCGCGGAGTCGCTTGCTGACGCTGACGACGATGAAGCTTTATCCTTGCCCGAATTGCAGGACGAGAGAATAACAAGCATCAACGCCGCGCAGCACAGCGCTTTTATTATATTCTTCAATCGATCACCTGCTTTAGTTCGGAGCAATATACGTTATGCAGTTATCATAAACGCCGTCTGATTCGTATGTACCCGACGCGGCGTCGAGGATCGTGATTTTTACAGAATCGGTCACTATCGGAGGATCAAATGTTATCCTCGTGATATTTCTTCTTTCTGCGGTCGGGAATACGGGGATATCAACATCTTTGTATTGACCGTCGGAAAACTCGACTCTTAACTTTTTCACCTTTCCGTTGCCGTTATACTGCTTTTCGGTACCGGCGTAACCGTTTACTATACGCAGATCATAGATTCTTTGCCTTTCGGGAAGGTCGAGCTTTATCCATTCGCCTATACCGTAGCCTTCGGCCGCCTCAGTCCAGCATGTCTCGTCATCCTTCAGCACGTTTGCGGCGTCGTAGGTATATCCATCCTGAGGGGCAAGTGTTGAGCTTGCCGTAGCTCCTGTGAATTGTTTAGCGGCGTCAACATTCTCTTCGGATGAATCGCCGTTTTCTCCGTCGCTTTTGTCAACGTCTGCTTGAGTGTTATCTCCGGTTTCGACAACTATATCGATCGTCGCATCCGTGTTTGCAGATGATGAAGGATCATCTCCACCGCCGTTATCCTTATTCCATGGCCGGAGCATAAACAAAGCCACCACGACCGCGATTATCAAAACACCGATGCTACATAACAGCACGATCAAGCCCACGGGCTTTTTCTCTTTACGATCATCATATATGGGCGGGCGGTCGTCGTAATACGGCGGACGGTCGTCATAATATGGCGGGCGGTCATCGTAGACAGGTCTGCGGCTCTCATAAACAGGCGGCCGATTATCAAAGGCGGGCTGTCTGCGATCATCTCTTTGATAATTATTCTGATTGTAAGCACCGTTACGATCATTGTTAGGTGCGTTTTTATTACCGCTGTTATTCGCAAAGCTGTCGCCGTATGTTTTGTCGGCATACATAGTTTTGTATTCGTCGTCAGGGGACTTTGAATCATACACCCCCACAGGCGCAGCGGTCGCTTTGCCGGCGGGCGCGTTTTGGCTGTTGATCGCGTCAGCGGTGATCTTAAGCAGCTCGCTCATACTTTGGCAGCGGTTTTCGGGGCGGATAGCCATACCGTACATAATTATGTTTTCGAGCGATTCGGGGATATGTATTCCGAGCTCGGACGGCCTTTGAAGAGTATCTTCCTGGCTGCGCTCGAGAGCGTCAACGGGAGTAACGCCGGTAACGCACTTGTAAATAGTCGCGCACAGGCTGTAAACATCCGTCCAGGGTCCTTGGTTGCCTTTTTTGTTGTATTGCTCAAACGGGGCGTAGCCGGGCTTGAACTGCACGGACATCGTCTTTTTTTCCATACCCGTGTAGTAGCGCGCGGAGCCGAAGTCCATCAGCATCAGCGTGTTGTCGGGCAGGATGCGGACATTGTCGGGCGAAATATCCCTGTGAATGATGTTTTCATGGTGCATTTTATCAAGCGTATTCATCATAGGCAGGAACATTTTGAAGATATCTTCTGCCTCGAATTTGCCGTCTCTTTTCAGCTTTTGGCTGAGGTTCTCTCCCTCGAGATACTCCATGATTATATACGCGGTATCATTTTCTTCAAAAAATGCCCTTACGTCTACGATTCCGCGCTCGTTGTGGAACTTGGCGATGCTCTTTGCCTCCTGAAGGAAGCGCTCAACGCCTGTTCTGAAATACTCTCCCTCGTTTTCGTAATTAAGCGTGACGTTATTGGAAACAGTATTGTTTCTGTTTGCAAAGCCCACGGGATAGAATTCCTTGATCGCGATCTTCATATCAAGGTTCAAATCAAGTCCGACGTAAGTTATCCCAAAACCGCCCTCGCCTATCGGGTTGCCGACCAAATACTGGTTGTGCAGGATAGTGCCGGGCTTTAGAAGATGCGGCTGCTCCTCACACTGCGTAGATTTTCCGCAGTAGTAGCAAAACTTGCTTCCGTCCTTGATTTCTTTCATACATTCATAACAATACATATAGTTCCTCCGCTGTTTATCTTATATTCGCGATACATTCCATTTGTTTCAGTTTCACTGTAAATTCATCCATAATCTACAGATTATTAGCTATGCGTTGTTTCTGGTCCAAGCGAGACATTAAGAGTTATTGTGCTGCCGGGTTCTACCTCTGTATAAGCCTCGGGGTACTGAGAAACAACATTATCCTTATAATAGAAATCGTCGTAATAGTAATCGCCGATAACTACTTTGTAGCCCTCAGCCTCAAGCATCTGTTTTGCGGTTTCAATAGGCTCACCAACCACTCTAATAAGAGGTTTGACCGTGTTTTCTGTCGGTTTTTGCGTTTCAATCGCAATAGTATTCTGTTGAGTATAATCATCATGTTGAGTATAATCATCATGTCTAATCAATTTATCAAACGGAGACGTTGTTTGAATTTCGGAAACCGTTGATAAATTATTAGATTTCCTTTTTTCTTTATTCTGTTTACTTATATTTGACAACACAAAAAACGTGCTAATACACAGACTAATTATTACTACTCCTAAAGAAATCGCTAAAGCTAATGGACTTGATTTAGAAAGTAAAGTATGGTTAGAAGAATTTTTGTTAGATTTTAAAAATACTGTTATTGTAATATCACATGATAGACATTTTCTAAATAAAATATGTACACATATGGTAGATATAGATTATGAAAAAATTACAATGTTTGCAGGTAGGCGTTTTTATACATATTAGTATCGCCGTAAGTCCTGTCCGCATACTTTGTTTTGAATTGTTCGCTGTCATTTACATGTTTGTTTTGATTGTTTGATTTATCAAAATTATTATCCGAAAAACTGATTTGCTCGCTATCAATATAATAATCAGTCATCCTGATCAATTCATTCATACTTTGACACCGATCATCAGAGTCAACTGCAAGTCCGTACATCAAAACATTTTCAAGCTGATTAGATATATCAATGCCCAAACTCGACGGTGATTTAAGTGTATCGTTTAGAGCTCGTTCAATGGAAGCAACGGGTGTTTTCCCCGTGATACACTTATATATCGTTGCGCAAAGGCCGTAAACATCCGTCCACGGGCCTTGGTTTCCGTTTTTATTGTACTGCTCAATCGGCGCGTAGCCGGGTTTTAGCTGAACCGACAGAGTCCTTTTATCAACTCCGTCGTAGTATCTTGCCGAGCCAAAATCAATAAGCTTAAATGAACCGTCGGGCATAACGCGAATGTTCTGCGGCGTGATATCACGGTGGATGATATTCTCGCGGTGCATTTTTTCGAGCGTTTTCATTATGGGCAGGAACATTTTGAAAATCTCTTCGGGCTCAAATGTTCCGTCTCTTTCGAGCTTTTCGCTGAGGTTTTCGCCCTCGAGGTACTCCATTATAATATACGCGGTACCGTTTTCTTCAAAGTAATCTCTTACATCTACGATACTGCTCTCGTTGTTGAATTTAGCTATGCTTTTGGCTTCCTGAAGAAAACGCTCTACTCCGGATTTAAAATACTCTCCGCCGTTTTTATAGTTTATATTTACGTTGTTAGAATATGTATTGAATCTGTTCGCAAAGCCTGCGGGATAGAATTCCTTGACTGCGATCCTCATATCGAGCTTTAGGTCGCGTCCTATATATGTGATACCAAAGCCGCCCTCTCCTATTGAATTGCCGACAAGATACCTGTTGTTCAGAACCGTGCCGGGCAGCAGATGATGAGGGCAGCTTTTGTCCTCTGTGCTTTTTCCGCAGTGAGCGCAAAACGCGCTGCCGTCATTCAGTTTATTCATACAATTATAACAATACATTTAATTCCTCCGTATTGCTTAAATGTTCTTCTCTTTTTTTTCTTTGACATGGTTCATTAATTTAACATTTTCTTTTTCAAAATTATTAAACCTTTTTGATACAGCATCCATATCATTTGTATCAGGATTATATTGAGGGATCTTTTTAAAATCTTCTAATGTTGATTCTTCTTTGAATTCATATCCGTGTTTTGCGTAAATCTCGTTGATAGCATATTGGATCTGATCCGGTTCCATCTCTGAGATATCATCCTCTGTAATTATGCGGTATGACGCTCTCAGACCATAATTATCAAACGGGTCTGAGCTTGTGCCTGAACGGGAGCTTTCGCTCGAATCGTCATCGTTCGATTCCCTGCTTGATTGAGATGAATTGCTTGAATCATCCGTTTTCTTCGCACCTTTAGAAACAATCAGTTTTACGGTGTCTCCCTTTTTCACTTTTGTTCTTTCAACGGGATCCTGCGATATTATTTCTCCCTCGGGAACCGTGTCGCTGTCCTCGTATTTAGAATCCCACTCAAGATCCTTAGAGCGAAGCTCTTTAAAAGCTAATTCCGAATCCAAGCCAACAACATTCGGAACGGTTACATAATCACCGCTCGGTTCTGTCGGAGAAGGATTTGTT
>CADBXH010000096.1 GCA_902798605.1 uncultured Ruminococcus sp.
AGTATAGATTAATGCTGTAAATCAGAATTTAGGTTGAAAAATCCATTTTTACAAGTTCCTTACCGTTTGGTAAGGGATATTCAACCACAGAAATTTTGTGATACTCAATGTCTATCATTCTTTTTTCCAAATTAACTGTATCAATTTGATGATGTATGCTATCCAGTTCATCAAAAGAATGTATATAAGGGGATTCTGAAATAAATCCATCGTTTTGATTGATTTGAATACCGCAAGAAACATATTTCGGTTTTACCTGCATTACAACTTTTTGAAAACACTCATAACCAATATATTCAATCAACAAATTGGCAATTATGAGATTTACAGCAGGTAGTTTTTCAATTTCTTCTGTCAGGTCAACGCATAAGCATTGCAGTGTATCGGCTAAAGAAGCACATCGTTCCTTAACCGTCTGCAAGTATTCCGGATTAACATCAATGCCATAGACGGCAGAATACTTATTAATGTCGATATGCTCCAAACCATTTCCGCCGGCAACTCCAAGCACCATAGCGGTATTCACATCATACGAATTAAGTTGTAAAAACATCATTGAGTTAAGTGATTGCAGTTGCATTACTGTATCTAATTTCATATGATTCTCATAATCTGAAAGACTAATTGATTTCCAAGGATTACCCATTCTCTTTGCCTCTCTAAATTCCGATTTATCTTGCTATAATTATATCATTTCTGCTTGATTTTGTCTATCCGTCAAACAAAAAAAGACCTTGATGAAAACGAATCCATCAAGGTCAAATTCATAAAAATATGCGATTGATTTTACTCTGCACAACTTTCTGCACCGTTTGGCGTAAGTTTGGCGTAAATGGCGGAGGCATCGCAACTCTCGAAACCCGCATAAACACTGGTTTTTTGCAGAGTTACTTGTCTAAGGACTTCATTGTCGGGAAGAGCAATACATCCCTGATCGCGGCGGAGTCTGTGAGCAGCATTGTGAGTCTGTCTATGCCGTAGCCTATGCCGCCGGTGGGGGGCATACCTATCTCGAGGGCATTTAAAAAGTCCTCGTCGGTGGTGTTGGCTTCCTCGTCCCCTTGGGCGAGAGCCTCCTCCTGAGCCTTAAAGCGCTCGCGCTGGTCGATGGGATCGTTGAGCTCGGAGTACGCGTTGCACATCTCCCAGCCGTTGATGAACATCTCAAAGCGCTCAACATAGTCAGGGTTGCCGGGCTTTTTCTTTGTTAGGGGAGAGATCTCGATCGGGTGATCCATAACGAAGGTCGGCTGGATCATATGCTCCTCGGCGAACTGCTCAAAGAACAGGCTGAGGATATCGCCCTTCTTGTGTCTGGCTTCAAACTCAACGCCCTTTTCCTTGGCGATCGCCTTTGCCTCGTCGTCGGAATTTATCTCGTTAAAGTCAACGCCCGCGTACTTTTTAACTGCGTCGAGCATCGTGATCCTCTCAAACGGCTTGCCGAGGTCGATCTCGGTTCCGTTGTAGCTGATAAGCGTTGTGCCGAGCACCTCCTGAGCAACGTGGCGGAAGAGGTTTTCGGTCAGATCCATCATACCGTTGTAGTCGGTGTACGCCTGATAGAGCTCCATAAGCGTGAACTCGGGGTTGTGGCGGGTGTCAACGCCCTCGTTGCGGAAAACTCTGCCGATCTCGTAGACCTTTTCGAGTCCGCCGACGATAAGCCTTTTGAGGTAAAGCTCGAGCGAGATCCTGAGCTTCAAGTCCTCGTCAAGCGCGTTGAAGTGCGTCATAAACGGCCTTGCCGCGGCGCCTCCGGCGTTTGCGACGAGCATTGGGGTCTCGACCTCCATAAAGCCCTGACCGTCAAGGTAGCGGCGGATAGAGCTGATGATCTGCGAACGCTTAATGAACGTATCCTTGACCTCGGGGTTCATAATAAGGTCAACGTAGCGCTGACGGTATCTGAGGTCGGTGTTTGTAAGTCCGTGGTATTTTTCGGGCAGGGGCTTAAGGCTCTTTGAAAGCAGCCTGACCGCGGTAGCGTGAACCGAGATCTCGCCCATTTTTGTCTTGAAAACAAAGCCCTTTACCTCAACGATATCGCCGATATCCCACTTTTTGAGGAAGCCGTATTCCTCCTCGCCGAGGTCGTCGAACTTGGCAAAGATCTGTATCTTGCCCGATTTATCGTGAAGATCGAGGAAGGAGACCTTGCCCTTGCCGCGCTTAGACATAATTCTGCCGGCAACGCAGACGTCCTTGTTCTCGTATTCCTCAAAGTTATTCTTGATAGTCTCTGTCAGGCAGTCGCGGTCGCTTGTGGTGATGACGAACGGGTCTCTGCCGGCTTCCTTTAGAGCCTCAAGCTTGTCATATCTGACCTGAATAACATCGCTCGTGTTAGCCTGATTAGGCTTGTTACCCATAAAAAACATCCTTTCAGAAAATTTGTAGGGGCGTGCATTGCACGCCCGCGGGCGACCAATGGTCGCCCCTACAATATTACTTGCTTATCTCCAAAATTTTAACTGTGATAACGCCGCCGGGGGTCTCTACCTCGGCAACATCGCCTACGCTTTTGCCCATAACGGCAGCGCCGATGGGGGACTCGTCCGAGATCTTGCCCTGAGCGGGGTCGGCCTCGTTTGAGCCCGAGCCGACGATAGTGTATGTCATTTGAGCGCCTGTCTCGAGCACTTCGAGCGTTACCTTTGATGTGAGGTGAACGTTCTCGGTAGAGGTTTCGCTCTCGTCAATGATAACGGCGGTCTTGAGGATACCCTCAATAGTCGTGATCCTCGCCTCCAGGATCGCCTGCTCGTTTTTGGCGTCGTCATATTCGCTGTTCTCGCTGAGGTCGCCGAACGAACGCGCGACCTTGATTTTCTCGGCGATTTCCTTACGTTTTACGTTAATAAGCTCCGAGAGCTCCTCCTCGAGCTTTTTGTGGCTTTCAAGAGTAAGCATTGTGGGTTTCTGTGCCATTGTATATTCCTCCTAAAATTAACTTCTTGGGTTTATTTACATTCTAAAACATTATAGGCTTTTTTTATCGGGATGTCAAGGGAAAGATGAGAGTTAGAAGCTTATAGTTTAGAGTTATATTTTGACAGAAATCCGAATCATAATAAAATAAAAAACGCTGTGAAGTATGAGTCATATAACTCATCTTCACAGCGCGATTATTCAGATTTTAAGTAAATCGGATTATAAAGTGTTAGTAAGCAGATTATACTTAATCATATAGTGCTCAAGCATTTTTGCGTGATTGTCAAAGAAGCAACCGGTAACCGCCAAATTAATAAAGAATACTGCCCAAAGCATCAATAAATATAAATAGATGAGCAGTGTTGAACCGATGCCTATCTGCATAGCGAGTCCCATGATATTAAATAACATATATACAAGTATTATTACTAAGCAAACTATAGAGAAACCATAAAGGAAGTTGCAATATGCTCTTAATAATCCGGGCTTGTTTTCTTTGATATTATTGATCGCCATCGGATCGGGATCGCTCTTTTCAAGAAGATTCAGCAAATCGCCAAATGCTTTATAGCGCGCGTAAATATTAATATAAACGAGAACATTACATACAACAAGTATAATAATGGCATATATGGGAATCGAGATAAATGTCTCATGTATGACAGAATCAAGTATGATCAGCGCTATTACGTATACAAAGCTGAGAATAAAAGTAATCAGTGTAATGATAGTACCGAATTTTGAATAAAACTTTGCCGGAAAAACAAACCGCATTTTTTTGAACGGACCGGTTTGATTACTGTTTTCGTATTGGATCATTTGTGCAAATGTAAACATCGAAGTGAAATTTACATATGCAAAAAACAAAACTACAACAGCAACAAAAATAGAAAAAACCTTAAGTCCTGTAAGCGCTGAGGGGTCAATATCAATATTCTCCGGGACATAATAAATTGTCGAAACAATGTTTGCTAAAAAGTAAATTGCAGAAAGCGCAAAAACAAAAATAGAATATATCTTGTAAATAATTGGACGTGAATACATAAATAACCTCCGTTTATATCATACCACTCTGTTGCGTATGATTATTTTATATCAATATTATACATTGATATCCCATTATTGTCAATACTAAATTACCAATATAGTCTAATTTTTTTATTTAAATTTACAATTTTTTTTATTTTACGACAGCCAAATCGTTTATTATACGACAATACTGTTTTTATACAGAGCAGAGCGGCTTATGAAGTCACGCGTTTTATTCCGAGAGCAAGCTTTTTGATTGTCAGACTGTTGTTTTTGCCTATGCATCGATCCGGCACAAGGCTGCCGAGCCGATACTGACGGCAGAGCGAATAAACCGCCGAGCCAAAGTATTCCGCGCTCAGCTCCGGAGGCCTTATTTCTTCAAGCTCAGGCGGCAGAGTTACATCATAACCGTGATAGACCGAACCGCCGAGCCTTATGTACGGCTCGCCCGCGGTCAGCACGACCGCATCCTTTTGCACAGGAACATACGCGCTTATCCGCGTGGGGGCTATGATGAGGTCGCAGTCTTTGAGCTCCTTTGTGTTTTTTGTGATTATCGCCGCCGCGCCGAGCTTTTCGAGCGCGATCCTGCGCACCCTGTCATACGGCAAATAATCATATGTAACGGCGATAGGGGAGCGGCAGAGCTTTAGCGCTTCAAGAAAAAAGTCGGCAGCGACCGCCCCGGGGTCATAGATCCCGAGCCGGAGTTCAGTCGGGTCGCCGATATTACCGAGGATCCCGAGCGCCATATTGACGCACAGCCGCTCTGAAAAACTGTTATCGTAAAACCGAGTGATACCGTTCGGCATCCTCGCTCTCTCGTCGGCGAGGACTACGGCTTCTTTTCCGAGGTGTTTGTACAGCTTTTTGGGTTTGAGCTTTCCGCTGCGGCTTATGTATGTGACCCGCCTGAGTCCGATCTGCCCCGACTGCAAAAGCTCCTCATAAACGCTGTCTCCTCGTATTTTATTTGTGAAATTTAAAAGTCCGTTTTTGTATTCGGGCGTGATGATGTTAAGTGAAGTAAGCAAAAAATCCCCTCCGCATAACTATAATATGCGGAAGGGAAAAGAATAATTATTTAGAAAACAAATCGCTGTGAGTTCCTGTTCTGCGCAAAGAAAGAATCAACAATTCATCGTCGATTTTGTAGATCAGCAGCCAATCGGGGTTAATATGACATTCATTGCAATTGTTGTAACTGCCTTTCAGCGGATGGTCGCAATACTTTTCGGGAAGTTTATCTCCGTTCGCAAGAATGGAAACTACGGTTTTAAGTTCATCAATATTCAATCCGCGCTTTTTGGCGAGCTTATAATCCTTTTTGAATTGAGTGGTCCTCTGAATATCGTACTTCATCAGCTGTCGAGCTCCTCAAACAATTCATCGACGGATTTAAATCGTTTGGCGTTTGGGTCGTTTAGCAGTCTTTCGCCCTCTTCGATCGCGGCTATGGTTTCAGCGTTGGGCATATCGCTCTGAACCGTAAACGGCAATTTGCTTTCACGCAAAACCGCTTTGATAAACATATTGATCGCCACGGAAATATTCATACCGGTGTCCGCGCAAAACTGCTCAAACCGCTTTTTGTCTTCTCCGTCAACTCTGACATTTATTGTAGTTTGTGACATTGTATCATCTCCTTGTATATATTATATTACATTACAAATACATTGTCAATACATCTTGTGAATTTCAAGATTAACAGCAGTCAAATTTTTTAACTTGCGAAGCAAACTTAACTTTCGCACAGCGAAATCTTCACGGCGAAGCCTCTAAACTTTTGCGACAGCAAAATCTTAACTTGCACAAAGTGCGATCTTAACTCTTCGCGAACTGGCTGTTGTACAATTCATAATAAAATCCCTTTTTGTTAAGCAGCTCATCATGCGTGCCCTGTTCTACGATATTCCCGTCGCGCATAACGAGGATAACGTCGCTCTCCTTGATGGTCGAGAGGCGGTGGGCGACAACAAAGCTCGTCCTGCCGCGCATCATCTTGGCAAACGCTTTTTGAACGCGGATCTCGGTGAGCGTGTCGATGGATGAAGTCGCCTCGTCAAGAATTAGCACGCCCGGGTCGGTCAGCATTGCGCGCGCTATGCAGAGCAGCTGGCGCTGACCGAGGCTGAGGTTGCTTCCCTCCTCGCCGATCACCGTGTCATAGCCCTGCGGCATACGGCGGATAAAGCTGTGCGCGTGGGCGGATCTCGCGGCTTTTATCACCTGCTCATCGGTCGCGTCCGGTGCGCCGTAACGCAGGTTTTCCATGATAGTGCCGTTAAAAAGCCAGCTCTCCTGAAGCACCATTCCAAAGCTTTTTCTCAGCTCGTCGCGCTTTATATCGGCGATATCGACGCCGTCGAGGAAGATGTGACCGCTGTCCACCTCGTAGAACCGCATAAGCAGGTTGATAAGCGTTGTCTTGCCGCAGCCTGTGGGGCCTACGATTGCGACGTGGCTGCCGCTTTTTACGTTTAGCGAAAAGTTTTTTATCAGAGGCTTGTCCGGCGAATAAGAAAAGCTGATGTCGTCGATTTTTACCTCGCCCCTGCAGGGCTTGGGAGCTGAGCCTGACCGGCTGTCGTCCGGCTCGTTTTCGGCGTCGAGCACCTCAAACACCCTGTCGGACGCGGCAAAGGCGGTTTGCAGCTGAGTCAGCACGCCCGTGACCTCGTTAAAGGGCTTTGTGTACTGGTTGGCGTATGTGAGGAACGCCGACAGCTGACCGACCGTCAGCACGCCCGAGATCGCCGAGATCGCGCCGAAGATACCCACGGCGGCGTACACCATGGCGTTGACGAACCGCGTGCTCGGGTTTGCCAAGGCTCCGGCAAACTGCGCCTTGAAGCCCACGGTGAACAGCCTTTGGTTGAGCTCGTCAAACTCCCCGGCAGCCTCGTCCTCGTAGCTGAACGCCTTTACAAGCTGTTGGTTGCCGACATGCTCGTTGACGTAGGCGGAGATATCGCCGTTTAGAAGCTGCTGCTCGGTGAACCGCCTGTGCATAAGCTTGCCGATAAACGCCGCGACAAACAGCGACAGGGGAGTGAGCACAACGACCGCCAGCGCGATCAAGGGGTTTATCATAAGCATAAAAATCAGCGTTCCGATGATGGTGACAACGCCCGAAAACAGCTGAATAAATATCTGAGTAAGTCCGTCGCCGACCGCGTCGATGTCGTTGATAACGCGGCTGATAAGGTCGCCGTGCGGGTGCGAGTCGATGTAGGAGAGAGGAACGGAGTTGATTTTTCTGAAAACGTCGCGGCGCATATCCCTGACCGCGCGGAAGCTGATCAGGTTGATAAGCCAGTTCATAAGCCACCGGAACACGCTCACGCCCACAAGCGCTATCGCGATAAGCACGATGATTTGGAGCACCGCCTCAAAGTACACCTGACCCTCGGCTTTGATGTTGTCTATCGCCCTGCCGACGAGCACGGGGATGAGCAGCGTTAGCGATA
>CADBXH010000097.1 GCA_902798605.1 uncultured Ruminococcus sp.
AAGATGCCAACACATATATTCCTCCATAGCTCAGTCGGTAGAGCGCATGACTGTTAATCATGATGTCACTGGTTCGAGCCCAGTTGGGGGAGCCAAAAATAATAGGAGCAGCAAAAAGCTGTTCCTATTATTTTTTTCCCTAAGAATCCAACAGGGCTCGAAGGTGACGAGTTCGACCGCCGCCGGTGGCGGAAAAAGCGAGAACTTGGCCGGCGACGGTCCGGAAAAATAGGAAGATGCCAACACTCGATAGTGAGTGTTTTTTTTGCTGACTTTATGTAGGCTTTTTTCTTTATTCGCAAAATAAAACCGGTTTAAGATAAACGATCTTTGTTTTTCTATTTATATCTTTTATTTTTATATTTAGTATTGAATTATAAATACATTTATTGTACAATAATTATGACAATATTTTGCAAACTTATTGTTTCTTAGAATTTAATATTTTTCAGTGAAATGGGATTTTATGAAAAAATCACTTGTAGGCTTTTTTTAGCTGATACACGACTACAAGGGTAATTTTACTTATTTGGCAATATAACCTCAACCGATTTACAGTATTATGATATAATTAAAAAGGAGATATATTATGAGCAAAATCAAAGATTTTTTGAATGAAACAAAGGTGTTTTTCTTAGCGACTGCCGACGGTGATCAGCCAAAACTCCGTCCCCTCGGCGCGGTCATTGAGGAGGACGGAAAGCTGATATTCGGCGTCGGCGATTTTAAGAACGTTTACCGGCAGCTAAAGGCGAATCCCCTTGTTGAGATCGCCGCCTGCAAGCCCGACGGCCACTGGCTGCGCTACACCGGAAAGGCGGTTTTTGAGACGGATGAAAAGTATGCCGAGCAGATGATAAAGGCTTTTGACCTCGGCGCTATATATAACGAGCAGACAGGCAACAAGCTGATGACCTTCCACCTTGAGGACGCGACCGCGGTGGATATAGCCGTTATGGGCGAGGGAGAAAGCCTGCTTTAAAAGCGTAACAGGCGGATTTTTGTTTTTCGGGCTTTGAGTTGATTTTGGCTTTATGTGAAGGAACAACATAAATGGAGTTTATTATTGAAAAAGCTAAAGATTTAAGGGCGTTTATATATTATCAGCCTATAGGTTGGCTGATATTTGAAGCAGTGGTGATGTTGGTTATCTGGACGATCGCTATGCTTTTGCTGAGCGGCAAACCAAAGCGCGTTACGGCAACAGCGGGAGCGGTGATGTCGTTATTGCTGATCATCTCATTAACGCTTGTCCGGCATTTTTCGGAAGAAGGGTTTGAGATCAACCTTATTCCTTTATCTTCATTTTATTTAGCGGTAGAAAAACCGTATTATTATCGCTCTATGCAATTGAATATTATGCTGTTTTTGCCGCTTGGATTGAGCTTGCCGTTTGCTCTTCCCGAAAAGCTCAGAGCAAAGCCTGTCTTGACTATCGGTTTTGCGATAATCCTATCTGTAATAATAGAGTGTATTCAGTGCGCTTTTAAAATCGGTATGTGCGAGATCGATGATGTAATTATGAACACGCTCGGCGCTGCGATTGGCACGGGTTCATATCTTTTGGTTACTATGATCCGGCGTAAAACCAATAAACGAAATAATAATACAAATCCGGAGTAAAGCATATGAAGAATAAAAAACCAAAAACAATAATTCTGTTTTTGCTGATAACGGCAATAGGGGGTGCGGTTATGTTTGGCTTTTCGGGCTGCTTCGGCGAGAGGTACAAGATCGATTACAACGGACAAAAGGATTCCTACGAGGGCGCCAAGGACAGCTACAGACCCGGCGAAGAGGTCGAACTCAGGTTCAGGTATATCGCGACCGATTCGGATTACAGTTTTTACCTTGACGGCGAAAAGCTAAACCCCGATTACAGCGACAAGGAAGGGTATATTATACGCTTTACAATGCCGAGCCGCGACGTCAGCTTAAAGTACTCGGTAAAAAATTCTATGATCCAAGAATCTCAGCCCGATTCAGAAATGCTTGTGGATTACTACACCGCGGTAGTCGGCACTGACGGCTTTGACAGCCACTACGAGCTTGTGCTGAGCTCCGCGCAAGACGGAAAGGCAAAGCTCGAGGTCATTAATAAAGAGCCCGAAAAGGAAGAGACCCGCGTGACCTATCTTGTGCCGTACGAGGCGGTCAACCGCTGCTATGAAGTTATCGACAGCGCAAAAATGCGCAAATGGGATAAGATCGGCAAGGACGACCCGATCGACGGCGCTCAAACGGTCGTAAAGTTCAAGGACGACAACGGCTCCTATATCCGCGTGTCAACCGATAAAATGCCCGAAAACGGCGAACAGAGTATGAACAGGATCAAGACGATACTGGCGGAGTACGCCCTGCCCGAATACAAGGCGGACTGACGCTTTTCTATTGACATTCACTTGGCGGGATGTTAAAATTTATACATACATTTTCGGTAAAAAGTTTGATTTACCAAAGAGAGGATTATTTTATGAGGAGTATCAAAACGATTTCTCAGCAGAAAAAGTTCGCGCGGGTCTGTATGATCGCGACGATAGTGTTCTTTATCGGATACTCGATCTTTTTCACGATTCTGTTTCACAGATATTACACCTGCACTTCAAGGGATATGTATTGGTCAGACCTGCTCTTGCACTTGGGATTCGCCAGAAAGGGAATGAACCTCTACAGCCTTACATATCTTTTGCTCGGGGTTGTAGATAAGCTCCCGAACGCGGGCTGGCTCACCTCGGGTATGCTGACGGTATTCCTGCTGCTCGGAGTGGTAGCTTCAAAGCTGCTACTGCAGCAGATAATGCCCAAATTAAACAGGTGGATAGTGTGGGCTTTGGCGTGGGTCGCCAATATGTTCTTCACGTTCAATATTTCGTATATCCCGCACGTGGGCGAGATGGATTACCGCGGAATGCTCAATTTCAACGTCTACCACAACCCCACATATATTATGATGAAGCCGTTCGCGATATTAACCGTATGGTTCTTCTTCAGGCTCATCAACAAGTACGCCAACGAGGGAATAAAAGTCTACGAGTGGTTCGTATTGGCGGGCTTGATGCTGCTGACGACTTGGTTCAAGCCAAACTTTATGATAGGCTTTTCGCTGTCGCTGCTCTGCCTGCTTATCTTCGACTTTATCAGGCACAGAGGCAAAAAGATTTTAAATTTCATCGCGCTCGGAACAACGGTGTTCCCAAGCGTCGCGCTGATGTATTTTCAGCAGACGGTGCTGTTCAGCGGCGGAAACTCAAATTCGCAGATGAAGCTCGGGTTTATGGTCGGTCTGCGCGCAATGGCGCACCACCCGCAAATCAAAATTTTCCTGTCGCTCATTTTCCCGCTGGTCATTCTCTGTTTTGTGTTCAAGGATTTAATAAAAGACCGCTTCTACGCGTTCGGCTGGTTCCATATGATAGTCAACCTCTGCATCACGGTCTTTGTTTACGAGACAGGCTACCGCCTGCACCACGGCAACTTTATCTGGTCGTCGTTCTTCGCGCTCGGCATATTGTTTATGGTTTCGCTCGCAAAGCTCGTAAAGCTCGGGCAGGAAAGGCGGATAGGCGCGCTGGCGCTGTCTTCGGGAGCGCTCGGAGCTCACGTTTTTTGCTGGATAAACTACGTCTGCGATCTTATGAGCGGAAGTATGGGATTCTGAGGATTAATACTGAAGACTTAAAACTTAATACTTAATAATGATAATTTAAAGGCTCCCCTGACGTGCGAAAGCACTTTAGGGGAGCTGTCGCGTACGGCTTTAAGCCGTACACGCGACTGAGGGGTTTCCTTTCCGAAAATAGTAGGTTTGTTATTGAGAACGGGGCGATAATGGCAAGGACGACCCCTCCGCCGCCTTATGGCGGCACCTCCCCTATAACAAGTGATAGGGGAGGCTTTAAATGTGAGCCAATCGTTTCAGCTAACATCTGCAACTCTGCAAATCGAAGCGAAGCGACCCTAAACTCTAAATTCTAAACTTTCAATTCCATTACGTACTTCCACATTTCCCGTTTATCCTTGATCGTATTCGCTTTTTTTACCACCGCGGTCTTTTGTTCCACGGTCATATTTCTGAACCGCTCCGCAGATCTCGGCTGCTGGGCGAGCGCCATCGTAAAGCTCATCGGCATTTCATAAAGATACATAACAACACCTCGTTATTATTATGCGGCAAATAGCGTTGATTATGTTTTTTCTATTGACATTCATTTTGCGTTTTGATAAAATTATTAATCGGAGATATGTTATATTCAGCATTGTGAGATTATTTCACAAACATCTCTCATAATACAGTGCAAACACATCAAAAACAGCCTTTTATTATTTAAAATATAAAAATTTTGTTATTATTATATTCATCTCTTTTTTTATATGTTATAATGATATGGCTATATTAAAACAAAGGGGAAATCAATATGAAAAGATTTATCACAGCGACAATGGCAGCTTTGATTTTCGTGCTCGCGTTTGCGGGCTGCGGCGCAAAGAATGCCGACTTAAAAAAAGTTTTGGGCGACATCAACGCAAAGTATACCGACGCCACAAAGGGCTTAAAAGAGCTTACGGACGTTAAGGATCTTGACACATACTATATGATCCCCGAAAAGGACGTTAAGCAGTTCGCGGCAGAGATCAATCCCGACACCTCTAAGGCTCCCGTAGAGATCGTTCTCGTAGAGGCTACCGACAAGGACGCTGCAGCCGAAGTCAAGAAGGCTCTCGACGCTCGTTTCCAGTCGATCAAGAGCACCTACGCTTCATATAACGCCGAAGAGAAAGCTATCATCGACAAGTGCAGCGTTACCCAGAGCGGAAACTACGTAACAATGGTGGCTGCCGATGATTACGACGGCATTATGGAGATCGTCAACGCCGCTATCAAGTAAGTAAAGATAATTAAGATTCAAGCAAGGCGTGCGCCGCAAATCATACGGTGCTGCCTCAAGGGTAAACACAGTGGATAATTACGATTTTAATGGTTATGATTTAGATAACTTTGATTATGACAGATACAAACAAAGAGCGGATAACAGCAACCGCAACCGAAACCGCAAAAAGGCCCATAAAAAGAGAACGAGAAACAGAATTATAATCGTCTCTGTATTTGTGGTTTTGTTTATTGTGTTTGTGATTGTCATTACCTCGTGCTCTAACGCGGTGTGCAGCGGCTGTTCGGGCAAAAAAGCCGAAGAGGAACAGCAGCAGGCGGAAGAGGCAATGGCAAAGGCAACACAGCCCGCTGCTCAGCCCGCGGCCGATTTGGAATTTAACAAGCCGAATATAAAGGACGACGGAAAGTCAAAGGGTATGAACGACGGCGGACTGTATGTCTGGAACAAACAGGCATTTGAGCTGTTTTTCGGCAACGACACTATGGCAGAGAGGTATGCCGAGCTTATGAACAAAGCCGCCGACAACCTCGGTTCGTCTATCAAGACATATTCGATCATTGTGCCGAACCACACTGAGATGGGCTTGCCCGACAGGCTTAAAAATACCGATGACGGAGCAAGCACCCAGCCGCAGGATGTTTATATCAAGGCTTCGTACTCCAATATGGCAAAGAACGTTGTTCCGATCAACGCCTACAATAAGCTCTCGGAGCACTGCAACGAGTACGTCTACTTTGCCTCCGATCACCACTGGACCGGCTTGGGCGCGTACTACGCCTACACCGCTTTTGCCGAAAAGGCAAAGCTTCCCGTGCTCAATCTTGCCGATTGCACCGAAGAAAAGATCGAGGGCTTCCAAGGCACATTTACCGGTATGGTTTCGTCAGAGCTCAACAAGGACACTGTTTCGTACTGGAAGTTCCCGTATGAGGTCACGGTCGACATCACCAATACCAACGGCGAGGAGCTTCAGGTCGACAGCACCTACTATGACGAATCTGACGGCTACGGCGTGTTTATCTACGGCGACAACCCGCTCGAGGTAATAAAGAGTCAGAGCCCGTCGGCAAAAAATGAAAAGGTCGCGATCATCCACGAAAGCTACGGCAACGCCTTTGTTCCGTACCTTACCTACGATTACAGCGAGGTCTACTCAATAGATTTCAGAAGCTGGAACGGAAGCCTCAAATCCTTCTGCCAGCAAAAGGGGATCACAAACGTGATCTTCCTCAACGGAGTAATGAGCTCGGCGACCCAAGTCCAGCTCGACTCAATTGAGAATATTCTTTAAGACAAAAGCCCTTCGCTCGAAGGGCTTTTAGTTATGAGTTAAGAGTTGAGAGTTATGAGTTTAGAGTTGAGATAGGAAATGTTTGTTTTCCGAATTATAACGCGGTTTGAAAGGAAAGGTCGGTTTGTCGGGCGGACATTTTAGTCCGCCCCTACGAAAAAAAAATTAAAAACTGCCCATATTAAGTCAGTCGGGCACCCGAGTTTGTTTTTACCGCCGAGCTATATTCTCGACCGAAATTTTCAATTTTCTATTTTCAATTTTCAATTATTTGTGTTATAATCATAACATAAATAACCCCACGGAGACGATTATGAAAGAAAACCCGACTCCCTGCCAAAGGGCGGAGAGAAGCATTACAAAAACATACCGCAAGCAGATATGGAACCCGTTTATCCGCGCGGTCAGGGAATACGAGCTGATAAA
>CADBXH010000098.1 GCA_902798605.1 uncultured Ruminococcus sp.
TGACAGCATCCTTTCGCAGACATATAATAATTTCATTTTGATTCTTGTTGATAATGGTTCTGTTGATAGCAGCGGCGAGATTTGTGACAGATACGCTGCAGATGATGATAGGATCGTTGTGATCCATCAAGTTGATAAGGGCTCAGCCGGTGGAAGAAATACCGGTTTGGATTATGTGTTTCAACACGGCAACAGCGAATGGATTGCTTTTATCGACAGTGATGATTTTATTCATCCGCTCTACCTTGAGTTTTTATATAAAGCTGCTGTCCAAGGGAATACTGATATTAGCAGCTGTTCCTATGTCAGGACGAAAACATCTGATGTTGAAGAAATAAGCGAGTCGGATTATCGTTGCGAATTGATTACTCCGGAATATTTTTGGGTTAAAGACAGAACAAATGCTGTAGTAGCTTGGTCTAAGCTATATCGGCTAAGCTGCTTTAACGGAATACGTTATCCCGTAGGAAATAGCCGCGAGGATGAATTTACAACCTACAAAGTCCTTTTTCAAAAGAGCAGTATATCAGCAGTATGGCTTCCATTGTATTGTTACGCTTATAATTTTAACAGTAAAATGAGCGGAGGTTGGCATCCGGGACATTTGGTTGTGTTGGATGCCTTTGAAGAGCAGATACAATATTTTAAGCAGCACGGATATCAAAGAGCCTATAAAATATCCTACGATGCATTGTGTGAGCACTCTATAAAAACAGTACGATATATCAAGGAACTGTCACCAAAATATGATGAATACCTAAGTGACGTAAGAGACCGTCGCAGAAAGGCGCTAAAAGGTTACAGAAAAGAATTCGGCATTGAAAAAACAATTAGATTACAGTATGAATACAGCGTAAAAGAACCAATAGAGAAAGACAGAAATGGAGAAAAAATCCATAGGTATTTAAAAAGAAAAATTAAAAAGAAATTGATACACAGTCCCATTGGGCAAAGGTATATAAAAGGAAAATGTAAGAATGGTTGATTTGCTAAATGTAAAATGAAGATGAAAGTGATAGCATAAATGAAAGAGAGATGTAAAATTGGATAAGCATGCATATTTGATTATGTGTCATACTAATTTCAATCAGTTGAATGTCTTGTTTGAATTAATTGATGATGTCCGAAATGATATATATTTGCATATCGATAAAAAATCAAAAGGCTTTTCGTCGTATGAAATTAAAAAACATATACAAAAATCAAATCTTTTTTTTGTTGATCCTATTAAGGTGGGATGGGGCGGGGATTCTCAGATTAAAGCTGAGCTCCGTTTACTAAAGGAAGCTGTTAAGACAAAGCATCAGTATTATCATTTGATTTCGGGAATGGATTTGCCCCTGAAAACACAAGATGAGATTCACAGTTTTTTTTTCGAGCATAGCGGTACTGATTTTGTTGCAATAGAGAAAGATCATCCGCATAATGCGACCAAACTATATATGGATAGATTGCGGTATTATTATTTTTTTCAAAATAAAATCGGATACAGCGCTTGTGAATCTGATAATCACTTTAACGAAAAGCAGAATAAAAGCATAAAAAGACAGAAAGCTCTTCATATTGACAGAACCAAAAACAAAGGAATAAAATTTGTTAAAGGTTCTAACTGGTTCAGTATTACTCATAATACGGCCTGCTATGTAGTTCAAACATATAAAAAATTCAGCAGAGTATTCAAATATACATATTGTGCCGATGAGATATTCTTGCAAACAATCCTTGCTGCTTCTCCGTTCAACGGCAATATTGAAGATAACAACTTGCGTTATGTTGACTGGGATAGGCGCGAAAGTAACGCTCATCCGCATATATTTAGAGATGAAGATTTCGATGCGTTGATAAACGCTGATGGTAATAAGCTTTTCGCCAGAAAATTTGACGAAAAGACTGATCCTGTGATTATCAAAAGGATATATAATTATCTGAAAAATAAAGCTTGCTAAATAATTTGAAAAGAGGTTGGCAAAGTGAATGGACAAGAACATAATCTTGAAAGAAAAAAAGACAGAATAGAATATGTAGATGGAATAAGAGGGATTTCTTCGATTTTGGTTATTTTTTGCCATCTTGCGTGTGTTTTTATTCCGGGCTTATATTTTGCAGAACAAATAAATAATGGATTTGAGCATATTTGGATCAATAGTCCACTGAATATTTTGACAAACGGAAATATGCCGGTACAAAGTTTCTTCGTTCTTTCCGGGTATTTGATCACAAGGAAAATGTATCAATCCAAAAGGAAAATACTATCTCCGTTAAGAGAGTATAGAAAACTATTGCGTGTCGTTATCCCCGGAATTGCATTTTCGGCAATTTTAATGGCTTTTGGGTTAATGTTTCATTTGAAAGCGGCAGAAGTTAATTCAACTCTCAGTTTTGTTAAGGATTATAATAATTTCAGTCCGACATTTTTTAGCGTGATTAAGGATATATTTTTTAGTTCTTTTATCAATAAGAGTATTTATGACGGCCCATTTTGGACCATAAAACATGAATTTTTAGGAGCCTTATTAATTACCGGATTATCGTATTATGCTGCTTCAAATAAAAAGTCAAAATTGTATTATTTTATTCTTGGAATAGTATTACTGTTTGTCAATCCCTATCTTGTATCATTTGTGATAGGTGCATTTATATTTGATTGCATTTTTAAGGAGAATGATGATCATACTGTATTCGGTCGTATTATTTCTTTTGTGTTAAAGAAAAGAATATGTATATTCTTTGTTTTGATTGTTGGCATTTATCTGTTGTGTACAAACAATTATTTGTCCGGTATTTGGAAGCCGATAAAAATCTTAAAATTTCTTAATGTAACACCGGAAGTTTCGGTCGCTTTAGGCTGGGGACTTTGCTTGCTTTGTATTGATAAAATCAATTTGATTAAAAAGCTTTTTGCTATACGTCCATTGATATTTCTCGGAAAAATCAGCGCATATACATATGCGTTTCATTGGCCGATTATTCTTTCGCTTGGATGCGGTATGTATCTGATTTTGGATGATATGTTACCGTATTATTATTGCGTTCTATTAATATCTATTACTGTAATTATAGTAACAATTATTTTCTCGTTTTTATTTGTAAAGTTATTGCCAAAAGTATTACGGCTTGAAGAAAAAATAAAAGATGCATTAATCAAAAGGATACCAAATAGAAAAAAGCAATAGTATTATTCTCTCTTATTGTCGAAAAATCTTTTCGTCAAATTAATTGCCCAGACTTGGCAAAAATATTTGCAGTGGAGACCGTTGCTGCAATTTTTAAGATACCAGTTACTTGCCTAACGACTACGACGGCGTATTCATAGGAGATCTGGGCTATGACCGTAGGCTTAAGGGTGTCCACATGGGCGGGGTGGACTGCAGTTGCTGTACATCGGTGATTTTCTTCCTCAATCTTATTTTTAGCCGAGCTGAAAAATGAATAATAGTTTTCCCGATAAGCAATATGTTTATCGGGATTTTACTTTTTTAGGTGTTATACAATCAAGTTTTAATTTCATCTTTTTCCTTGACAATAAACAGCATAGATTATATAATTTACATTGAGAATTTATGCTTTTACGCAAGCAAAAGCGAGAAATAAAAAATCAGCATTTAACGGAGCAGCACTAATGATAACAGGCGGCGCGGGTTCGTTCGGCAACACTGTGCGTAAGCATTTTTTGACGAGCAATATCGGAGAGCTCCGGGTTTTTCTCTCGCGCTGAAATAAAATCATAGAAACCGTATTAATAGGACGTGTTATTTTGAATCATTTAGAATTAAAAAACAAAACTATCCTCATCACCGGCGCGGCGGGTTTTATCGGCGCGAATTTGGTGATGAAGCTTATCAAGACCGGTGAGACTATGACGCTCATCGGATTGGACAATATGAACGATTACTACGATGTATCCCTCAAGGAATACCGCCTTGCGGAGATAGAAAAGCTCATAGCGGAAAATCCGCAAATCAAATGGACTTTTGTTAAGGGTGATCTGGTCGACAAGGCTTTGATAGACAAGCTCTTCGATGAGCACAAATTCGACATTGTTGTAAATTTGGCAGCGCAGGCGGGCGTTCGTTATTCAATCACAAATCCCGATGCGTACATCAACAGCAACATAATCGGCTTCTACAATATTCTCGAAGCCTGCCGACATTCTTATGACAATGGGGCTAAGGGCGTGGAGCATCTTGTGTATGCCTCGTCATCATCTGTTTACGGCGGCAATAAAAAGGTGCCGTTTTCAACCGATGATATGGTGGACAACCCTGTATCGCTTTACGCGGCGACTAAAAAGAGCAATGAGCTGTTGGCGCACGCTTACTCAAAGCTATACAACATCCCGTCAACAGGACTTCGTTTCTTTACGGTTTACGGCCCTGCCGGGCGTCCGGATATGGCATACTTCGGCTTTACGAATAAGCTTATAAAGGGCGAGACTATCCAAATATTCAATTACGGCAACTGCAAGCGCGATTTTACCTTTGTCGATGATATCGTCGAGGGCGTTATGCGCGTGATGCAAGGCGCTCCCGAGCGAAAAATAGGCGAGGACGGTTTGCCGTTACCGCCGTATGCGGTATATAACATCGGCAACAGCAGTCCGGAGAATTTGCTCGACTTTGTCGATGTTTTGCAGCAGGAGCTCGTCCGCGCTGGCGTTTTGCCGGAGGATTACAACTTTGAAGAGAACAAAAAACTCGTACCTATGCAACCCGGTGATGTGCCTGTAACTTATGCTGACACATCTGCATTAGAGCGTGATTTCGGTTTCAAGCCGTCCACCTCACTTCGCGAAGGTTTAAGAAAGTTCGCCGAGTGGTATAAAGCTTTTTATCAAGTATAAGGTGATAGTATGAAAATCGCAGTAGCAGGAACAGGCTATGTCGGCTTGTCGATCGCTGTGCTTTTGGCGCAGCACAACACCGTTAAGGCAGTGGACATCATCCCCGAAAAGGTGGATTTGATCAACAACAAAAAGTCACCCATCCAGGACGACTATATTGAAAAGTATTTAGCTGAAAAGGAGCTCGATTTGGAAGCGACACTTGACGCGGAATACGCCTACAAGGACGCGGATTTCGTTGTGATCGCCGCGCCGACCAACTACGACAGCAAGAAGAATTACTTTGACACATCCGCTGTTGAGACGGTCATTAAGCTTGTGATGCAGGTAAATCCCAACGCGATCATGGTCATCAAGAGCACAATTCCGGTCGGCTATACTAAATCTATCCGAGAGAAAACAGGTAGCAAAAATATTATTTTCAGCCCGGAATTTCTCAGAGAGTCCAAGGCGCTATATGACAACCTCTATCCGTCCCGAATCATCGTCGGCACCGATATGGATGACGAAAGGCTCGTAGAAGCCGCGCACACTTTTGCGAAGCTTCTTCAAGAGGGTGCGATCAAAGAGAATATCGACACGCTCTATATGGGCTTTACCGAGGCTGAGGCGGTCAAGCTGTTCGCGAATACATACCTTGCGCTCCGCGTTTCTTACTTCAACGAATTGGATACTTATGCCGAGATGAAGGGGCTCGACACGCAGCAGATCATCAACGGCGTATGCCTCGACCCGCGTATAGGTTCTCATTATAACAATCCGTCCTTCGGATACGGCGGATATTGCCTGCCGAAAGACACCAAACAGCTCCTTGCTAACTACAATGACGTTCCGCAGGATATGATGTCCGCTATCGTGCAGTCTAACCGCACCAGAAAGGATTTCATTGCCGACCGCGTGTTGGAAAAAGCCGGTTATTATTCCGAGAACAGCACTTACAGCGCCGCCAGCGAGAAAAGCGTAGTTGTCGGCGTATACCGCCTGACAATGAAGAGTAACTCCGATAACTTCCGCCAGAGTTCCATCCAAGGCGTTATGAAGCGTATCAAGGCAAAAGGAGCAACGGTTATTGTCTATGAGCCGACATTAAAGAACGGCACTACCTTCTTTGGTTCAAAAATCGTCAATGATTTGGATGAGTTTAAAATGCAGTCAAATGCTATTATTGCCAACCGCTATGATGCTTGCCTTGATGATGTTGCGGATAAGGTTTATACAAGAGATATATTTAAGAGGGATTGATTTGCTTTTAACCATAAAAACCCTTCCGAGCGAATTTCCGGGAATATTCGCGCAGAGGATGATTCTTTCTCTGTTGCTGTTTATTGCGCTGTGCGTTTTGTCGGTTGTGCTGTATAGAAGCGGAAAATATAACAAATCGCAACTGACAGCGGCTATAATTTTATCCGCATATGTAGTAGTGCTGCTCTATTTAACAATATTCGGCAGATATTCGCACCCGGAATATACATATCAGATACACATTTACAAATCCTATAAGCATTTGCTTGAGCAATTTGATTGGCAGGGCATAAGACAGATCATAATTAACATTGCTATGATGATCCCGGTTGGTTTTTTGTTGCCTGTTCTGATAAAAAACAAATATAAGTATCTTCTGACACTAATATCTTTGACATTTGCATTTGTGTTGATACTCTTTATTGAGAGTATGCAGTTGGTAATGCAATGCGGAACATTTGAAGTGGATGATGTTGTAAACAATTTGCTGGGGACATTGATAGGCTTATTGCTGCATAAAACAATTATCGCGATTTATCATAAAAGTAAATCATAAGAGGAAGACCATTATGAGTAAGAATGTACAATTCAAAAACAACGGAAAGCTTAAGCTTTTGATAATCGTAGGCACACGCCCGGAGATTATCAGGCTTGCTGCGGTGATCAACAAGGCGCGCAAATACTTTGACACAATCCTCGCACATACTGGTCAGAACTATGATTATAATCTGAACGGCGTATTTTTCAAGGATTTGGGGCTTGCCAATCCCGACGTGTATATGAACGCTGTCGGCGCTGATTTGGGCGAGACGATGGGGAATATCATCGCCGCGAGCTATAAGCTGATGGTTGAGATCCAGCCCGATGCGGTTCTCGTTTTGGGCGACACCAATTCCTGCCTGAGCGTTATCGGCGCAAAGCGTTTGCATATCCCGATTTTCCATATGGAAGCAGGAAACCGTTGCAAGGATGAGTGCCTGCCCGAGGAAACCAATCGTCGTATTGTGGATATCATTTCAGATGTTAATATGGCGTATTCCGAGCACGCGCGTAGATACCTTGCCGATACAGGGCTTCCCAAAGAGAGAACATACGTTACGGGTTCGCCCATGGCGGAGGTACTGCACGCTAATCTGAATAAGATAGAAGCTAGCGACATTCACCAAAGATTAGGATTGGAAAAGGGCAAGTATATTCTGCTTTCCGCTCATCGTGAAGAGAATATCGACACAGAAAAGAACTTTATATCTCTCTTTACAGCAATAAATAAAATGGCAGAAAAATATGATATGCCGATTCTTTATTCCTGCCATCCGCGTTCCAAGAAGCGCTTGGAGCAGAGCGGTTTTAAGCTTGATAAAAGAGTTATTCAGCATGAACCACTCGGCTTCCACGACTACAACTGCCTTCAAATGAACGCCTTTGCGGTCGTTTCCGACAGCGGTACACTGCCCGAGGAGAGCAGCTTCTTTACTTCAATTGGCAAACCGTTCCCGGCAATCTGTATCCGTACCTCAACCGAGCGCCCCGAAGCGCTCGATAAGGCGTGCTTTATTCTTGCAGGAATCGACGAAAAGAATCTCCTGCAAGCCGTAGATACAGCAGTTGAGATGAACAAAAACGGTGACCTCGGCATCCCCGTGCCTGATTATGTAGATGAGAATGTATCCGATAAGGTCATCAAAATCATTCAGTCTTACACAGGCGTAGTCAACAAAATGGTATGGAGAAAAGACGTATGAACATATTAGTAACCGGTGCAAAGGGTATGGTAGGCCAAGCCTTATGTGCTAATCTGAAAAACATTCGCGATGGGAAGAACCGTACTCGTCCGAACATCAAAATTGAAGAGATTTATGAGTATGATATCGACAGCACGCCGGAGGAGCTGGAGGAGTACTGCAAAAAGGCGGATTTCGTTTTTAATCTTGCAGGCATCAACCGCCCCAAGACAAACGATGAGTTTATGCAGGGCAATTTCGGTTTCGGCGAAAAGCTGTTGAACACTCTGAAAAAGGACAATAACAAGGCTCCTGTTATGCTGTCAAGCTCGATCCAGGCGACGCTTATCGGCAGATATGGTCAGTCCGATTACGGCAAAAGCAAGCTGGCAGGGGAGGAGCTGCTGTTCAAATACGGCGAGGAAACGGGCGCTAAAGTCGCGGTTTATCGTTTCCCGAATCTTATGGGGCACAGCCGTCCGAATTATAACAGTGCGGTCTCGACCTTCTGCAACGCCGTTGCGAACGATTTGCCATATACCGTAAACGACAGAAACGCCGAGGTAGAGTTGCTCTACATCGACGACTTGGTTGAGGGCATGTTTGACCTGCTTGAAGGCAGGGAAAAGCACTGCGATTATGACGGCTTAACGCCGGTTGAAAAATCCGACGGCAAATACTGCTATGTGCCGCTGACCTACAAGGTCACGCTCGGCGAGATCGTCGATTTGCTTCAAGGCTTCAAGGCGCAGCCCGAGACATTGGTAGTGCCCGATATTCCCGACGGCAGCTTTGCAAAGAAGCTCTACAGCCTCTATCTCAGCTACCTTCCGACCGATAAATTTAAGTTTGACTTGAAGATGAACTGCGATGACCGCGGCTCCTTTACCGAGCTGTTAAAGACGGTCAACTGCGGTCAGTTCAGCGTGAATATCAGCAAGCCCGGAATCACCAAAGGGCAGCACTGGCACAACTCAAAATGGGAGTTTTTCATTGTTGTCAGCGGTCGCGCGTTGATCGAGGAGCGCAATATCCATACGAATGAAAAAGTATCGTTTGAGGTTTCAGGCGACAAAATCGAAGCCGTACATATGATTCCGGGATGGACGCACAACATCATCAATTTATCCAATACCGAAACTCTCGTCACCCTGATGTGGGCTAACGAGCAGTTCGATCCGAACCATCCGGACACGTTTTTTGAGATAGTATAGCTTGTTTTTGTGTATTTTTCATATTGCCAAATATGTGATGTATATGGTAAAATATAGGATGTTAGCTTTTTATTTGATTGTTTTTCTTTATTAAAATGTGAATTCATTGCCTGACGGCATAAGGAGAATCAAAAATGAAAATACCGTTTTCCCCACCGGATATCGGCAAGGAAGAAATTAAACTTGTTACTGAAGTATTAGAATCCGGTTGGATCACGACAGGTCCTAAAACAAAACTACTGGAAAAAACAATAAGTGAATATTGCCATACGGGTCAGGCGGTGTGCCTTTCGTCACAAACGGCATGTGCTGAAATGACGTTGCGTATTCTGAAAGTAGGTCCCGGCGATGAGGTTATTTTGCCCGCATATACATACACCGCGACTGCGTCTATCGTATATCATGTAGGGGCAACGCCTGTTATGATAGACTGTAAGCCCGGCTCCTACGAGATGGATTACGATAAAATGGAAGCGGCTATCAACGAGCGCACAAAGGTGATTATCCCTGTTGATCTTGCCGGCATTGTTTGTGATTATGACCGCATTTACGAAGCTGTCCGCAGGAAAAGAGACATTTTTCAGCCTAACGGCAAGATTCAGGAATTGTTAGGCAGAGTTATTATTATGTCAGACGCCGCGCATGCGTTTGGCGCACAGTGGCACGGTCAGATGTGCGGCGAGATCGCCGATTTTACAAATTTCAGCTTCCATGCTGTAAAGAACCTTACGACCGCCGAGGGCGGCGCGACGGTTCATCGTTTGCGTTCCCGTATTGACGAGGAGAAGCTTTACAAGCAATATATGCTTTGGTCGTTGCACGGTCAGACCAAGGATGCGTTTGCAAAAAATAACGCTCCGGGTTGGGAATACGATGTTGTTGACACACAGTACAAGTGCAATATGCCCGATGTTTTGGCGGCTATCGGACTGGCGCAGCTCAGTCGTTATGATGATATGCTTGATCGCCGTCATGCTTTGATCAGGTACTATAACGAGGAATTTAAGAATCTCGATATCCAGGTGCTAAATCACGCGGACGAGAATCACCGTAGCAGCGGTCACTTGTATTTCGTGCGTTTCAATGGCAAAAATTCGGATTACAGAAACGAATTCTACAACAAGATGGCTGAATATGGCGTTAGCTGCAACGTCCACTTCAAGCCTCTGCCTATGCTGACCGCGTATAACAGCAAGGGCTTTGATATCGCTGATTATCCATATGCATATGCTCAACATAAAAATCAGCTCACATTGCCGATGAATTCAGTAATCAGCGACGCAGAAGCGGAATATGTTGTAAAGACATTTAAAAAGGTTTATGACGAACTGAAATAAAAAATTTAACGTTAAAAAATTATCAGCTGTATTGAATAATACAGCTGAGGCTGTAGAAAAACCCGAAATCCAACTCATCCGGATTTCGGGTTTAATCATTTTTAAGGAGCAAAAAACTTTTCGTTGATTTGATTAGTAACCGTCAAATAAAAGTAACCGTCAAATAAAACACCGTATTGAACTCTGCCCGGTGAATGTGAGAAAATATAAGCAAAAACGAAGTGTGCGGTTGTAGTCAGCTGTATTCGAAC
>CADBXH010000099.1 GCA_902798605.1 uncultured Ruminococcus sp.
ACCGAAGCCGATTTAAAAAAGCATATAAAAGAAAAGCGGTTTTCGCCTGTTTATGTCATTTTCGGCGAGGAGCAGATGTATGTCAAAAACTACACCAAAGTGCTTCTCGAAGCCGTTGCGGGCAAAACTCCGTCTGACTTTAATTTTCACAGCTTCAAGGGCGAAATAAAACTTGACGAGCTCGCGTCTGCTATGCAGGTTGTTCCGTTTATGAGCGAGTACAACTGCGTGCTGCTCGAGGACGTGTTCTTTGATATAATGTCCGACTCCGACCTGAAGCGCATAAAGGACATCTGCGCCATCCGGTCAGAGGGCACGGTGCTGATAATTTCTATGCCGTCCAATATGCCCGAAAAGCGCAAGTCTGCCTTTGACTCGATCGTCAAGGCTGCCGATAAAACCGGCTCGGTCTGCGAGTTCAAAAAGCAAAACCAAAACACCGTTGAGCGATATGTCGCAAAGTGGGCTAACCAAAACGGCAAGCTTATTTCGCGCGTCAACGCTTCAAAGTTGATCTCTTACGTCGGCAACGACCTGACCCGCCTTAAAAACGAGGTCGATAAAATCAGCGCATACGCAAAGGGCGAAGAGATCACGCTCGACGATATAGAAAAACTCACCACTGTCAATATCGAGAGCAGAGTCTACGACTTATCTGACGCCGTCCTGAACGGCAACAGCGACAGGGCGTACAAGGTGCTCGACACGCTGTTTTATCAAAAGGAAGACCGCATCAGGCTGTTGTATATCCTCTCGGGCGCGTATATCGACGCATACCGTATGCGCGTGGCTAATGAATGCGGTGTTGACGACAAAACCGTTGCAAAGGATTTTGACTACAGAAACAGGGCGTTCACGCTCAGCAAGGCGGCAAGGGCGACCTCGCGCGTCAGTACGGACGCTCTGAGAAAAAGCATTGATATACTCACCGAAGCCGACCTGAACTTCAAGTCCGTCAAGATCAACCCGAGGCTCTATATGGAGCAGCTTATCGCTCAGCTCCTCATTACGGCGCAGGAGGGAAGACGTTGATCAAACTGAAGGAAGCCGTTATCGTCGAGGGCAGGTACGACAAGATCAAGCTCAAAAACCTGATAGACGCGCCGATAATCGAGACAAACGGCTTTCGCATCTTCAACGACAAAGAACGGCGCGAAATGATTCGCCAAATCGCCGACAAGCGCGGTATTTTGGTTATGACCGACAGCGACGGCGCAGGACTTGTTATACGCAATTTTTTGAACGGCGCTGTGGATAAGAGCAAGATAAAGCACTGCTATATCCCGCAGCTCGAGGGCAAAGAAAAGCGCAAGGAGCAAAAGAGTAAAGAGGGCTTCCTCGGCGTTGAGGGCGTGCCCGATGATGTGATAATCGAGGCTATCCGCAAAAGCGGCGCGACGATAATCGGCGAAGAAGCCGCGCAATGCAACGAGATAACAAAGGCAGACATGTTCACGCTCGGTCTGACGGGCACAGAGAACTCCGCCCAAAAGCGCAAAAAGCTTTTGCAAAAGCTAAATATGCCCGACTACCTTTCAACAAACGCTATGCTGACGGCACTCAACTGTCTTTATTCTTTAGAAGAACTAAAAACAGTATTAAATGAACTGTAATTATTATATATTTTTTCCTTGAGATTATAGGGGAGCGCCCGTGTGTGCTTCCGAATAACCAAATAATATGCTGTCGGGCGGACATATGGGTCCGCCCTTACATTTTTTAATGTGTTATTTTTATAAATTCGAGCTCGTCTCAAATCTGTGCCTTAGAATCTTCAACGCCTTTGTCTCTATCCTGCTGACGTATGAGCGCGATATGTCAAGCAGCCCGGCGACCTCCTTTTGTGTCATCGGCTTTTTGCCGTTCAGCCCGTAGCGCAGGATAATGACCGTCTTTTCGCGGCCGCTCAACTCCTCATTTATGTACTGCCCGAGCTTTTTGCTGTTGAGCTTCATATCGAGGTCGTCGAGGATATTGTCATCGACCGACATAATGTCCATCAGCGTCAGCGGATTGCCGTCCTTATCGGTGTCGATGGTTTCATTGAGCGATATATCCCGTTCGGTCTTTTTTACCGCGCGCAGGTGCATCAAAATCTCGTTCTCAATGCAGCGGCTCGCGTAGGAACTCAGGCGTATCTTTTTGTCGGGGTCAAAGGTGTTTATCGCCTTGATAAGCCCGATCGTTCCGATAGACACAAGGTCGTCCTGCTCGCACTTTGTTCCGTAATACTTCTTTATTATGTGCGCTACAAGCCGCAGATTATGCTCGATAAGCTTGTTGCGAG
This sequence comes from uncultured Ruminococcus sp., assembly GCA_902798605.1. Next base: position 2,288 of record CADBXH010000099.1, read on the forward strand.
CATGATCGTCGCCTTTTTTCATTTGTTCAAGATACAGCCGTTCTTCCTTTTGGCTCAGCGGCTTGGGGAACGACCCGTTTGAGCAGACGTGAAGAATAAAAAAGCAGACATACTGACCGAGCATAGCGATAAAATCAAACACATAACCACCTCATAAAAATGTATTCAAAATACTTGATAATAATGACAGAGTAATTTATAATAGGTGACAGAAAGGATGTGCGGTTATGAAAAAAATTATCTCATGGAATGTCAACGGCTTGCGAGCCTGTGTCAATAAGGGCTTTTTGGATTTCTTTAAGGAGATCGACGCCGATGTTTTCTGTGTTCAGGAAACCAAGCTGCAAGAGGGTCAGATCGACCTCGACTTGGACGGCTATCATCAGTACTGGAATTACGCCGAAAAGAAAGGCTATTCCGGCACTGCGATGTTTACAAAGGACGAGCCGCTAAGTGTAAAGTACGGCATAGGTATTGAGGAGCACGACAAAGAGGGAAGGGTGATCACCGCGGAATTCGATACATATTACCTCGTTACCTGCTATACCCCCAACTCCCAAAACGAGCTAAAGCGGCTTGACTACCGTATGGAGTGGGAGGACGCATTTTTGAAATACTTAAAGGAGCTCGAAAAATCAAAGCCCGTCATCCTCTGCGGCGATCTCAACGTAGCTCACACAGAGATCGACCTCAAAAACCCAAAGACAAACCGTAAAAACGCGGGCTTTACCGATGAGGAAAGGGAGAAGATGACCACGCTCCTCGGCAGCGGCTTTACCGATACTTTCAGATATTTTTACCCCGATAAAGAGGGAGTTTACTCTTGGTGGTCGTACCGCTTTAAGGCGCGTGAAAAGAACGCCGGTTGGCGCATAGACTACTTTATTTCTTCAAAAGAATTAAATGACAAGCTCATCTCAGCCGATATCCACACGGACATCTTTGGCTCGGATCACTGTCCTATCGAATTAAAAGTAGATTTATAAAAAACAGCGCCCAAGGCATTAAGCCTTGGGCGTTTAATCATTCTTTGGTGTTTTTTACTTCAACTTCTTCGATTTCAAGTTCCTCTTCGCTTTTTTCTTCCTCGGCTTCAAGCTTTTTTTCGTACTCCTCATCCTTATTTCTTCCTTTGGTGTAGAACGAGAAGGGGAGAGTCAGTATGATCGCGCCGTAGTAGGTGATAAACCTCCAAAGAAGAATAGCGGGCTTGATCTTGCGGATATTCCCGATAGCAAAGTATTTGCCGAAATACATCGTAAACGCGAGCTCCGCGCCGCCCGACGCTCCGGGAAGCGGTACAAGGTTTGACGTAAACAGTACAAAGCTCTGAATACATATAAAGTCGAACGGATTGCCCACGGGCATACCGTGTGACGCCGCTATCTTAGGCATACCGAACGCGAGGTAGATAAAATAGGGAACAGACAAAATAAACATTGACTGTATCAACACAAGGAAAAAGATAATGATAAGACGCTTTTTGTTATCCATAAGCATCTTGTTGGATTTATGGAACATATTTAGTTCTCTTGCGACCTTGCGGATCTTGCCTGTCGGGTTCTTGATAAACCGTATCGCTTTCATAATAGTGTAAACTAATCTAAGCAGCTTGCCTGTTAGCTTTTTTGAGAAGCATACTATCAAAAAGAATACAGTTACAGCTATCTGCGATACAAATCCGAGCACGATAAACGCCGACGACCAAAAGTTTGTGAATTCCTGACTGAAATAATCAAACTTATAGATCACAGAGAATATGCTGAATGACGTAGCGACGATCTGAAACACAATGAACTTCTGCGTCATACACGCCGAGCCAAAGCCCACGCTGACATCCATTTTTGCCATTAGGTACAGCTGCATCGGCTGACCGCCCGTGTTAGACGGCGTGATCGCTCCGAAGAACACGCCTACGCACGCGACCTTGATCGCGTCAAAAAACCTGAAATGCGGATATTGCGAGCGAAGATATATAAGCGTTACTATAGAATCCATTATGATATTCATATAGAATGCGATAATACCCGCGATTATCCACCAGATGTTTATGCCGTCGGGGGATTTAAGCAGATCGATCAGTCCGTCCTCGGATACAAAAAAGTATACTATAAAGTATATCGAAACCGCAAAAACCAAAACATTAAAAATCAGTTTACCGCTGACCTTGAATTTTCGCTTATTTTCCATAATAAACTCCGAATAATTTTCATATAGAAATATAATACAATTAATATGGGATAATTGCAACAACAAACTTGTAATATTTAAAGTATATACAGCAAATTATATATAGTTTACAAAAACTTCTTGTAAATTTTGTATATCTGTGTTAAAATTAAAATAGCAAAAACTAAAGGAAGATATTTATGGGCTTTTTTGACGTTGTAAATGTCTACGGACTGACAATCGCACTGTCGCTCTTGATTCCGCATATTATATATTACAAAACGCATACATATGATAAAAACAAGTTCACAAACCGCGCTATGGTATACATAGACCGCGCGGGCAGGTTTTGCAGCCTGTTTTTGATGGCGTTCAACCTCGGTATACTTGAAAACGGATTTCCCGAGCCAAAAAAGCTTATGTTGCTATTTTGGATGATCACCGTCGGCGCTTTTACCTTTGTATATCTTATCCTCTGGCTATGGTTCTTTAAGACGGGCAGCAAGGGAGTTGCTTTAGCCATAACGCTTGTTTCTGCTTTTATAATTATTTTCAGCGGAATAGTTCAGGTCAAAACCCTGCTTTTTACCGCGGGAATCGTTTATTTGATCGGCGAAATATATATGTTTACGCGCTTTTTTAAAGATTGAGGTACATAATGAATTTTTTGATATTGCTTAAACCTAAGGACACTGTCCAGTATGTTTACGATTTTAACTCGCTCCGCCAGGGGCTTGAAAGGATGAAAGCCCACGGCTATACCGCCTTGCCCGTTATTGATTCCGAGGGCAAGTATGTCGGCACCGTCAGCGAGGGTGACTTTTTGTACTACATCCTCGAGCGGCGCGACAGCGGCATAGAGTCTCAGGAAAAGCACTATATCCACGAGATCCTGCGCGAGGGTTTTAATCCCGCGGTGCGCATCGACGTCACTATGGATGAGCTGCTTGAAAGGGCTCAAAACCAGAACTTTGTACCTGTCACCGACGATATGGGAACATTTATAGGTATTGTTACCAGACAGGACATAATTAAACATTTTGTAAATTGATAGGCATAAAAAATACCGGGCAGCCATTAAGACTGTCCGGTGATTTTTTTGCTTTTCGGTTTCTTCAGAATTACTCCTGACCCTTAAGCTGGAATACACCAACGATGTAGAGTACGGGAAGAATAAGACCGAGAACGATCGAGACAATGTAAGAACCAAAGCTGCCGCTTCCGATTCCGCCGAGAATGTTGCCGATCAGAGAAAGAACGATAACAATAATGCCGAAAACCATCATTTTCTTGCAAGCAGCGGCGTTCTTCCAATTCTTGATGCCTGTAGCGCCTGCGATAATCTCAAAAACAGCGCTGAGAATAATAAATACAACGCCTGCCCAAACAATGCCCATAACAGGAGCAGCTGATCCTGTTACTTTAGTCGCGTCATCAAGCGCCTTAGCGCCCTCGGGAGTAGAAACGCCTACCTGAAGCGCACATGCGCCGGCACCGGCAACAACTCCGAGAATTGCGGAAAGGATACCGCCGATCATCATGATAATAATGTTGTCATACAAAAAACACGTTTTGTCAAAAAGCAAAAGGGCGGTACAAAAACCGCCCAAAAATTGTCAATATTTACTTATTCCGCCGGATGAAATCCCTCATATCGTCAGGGGATGCAAAGCCGACGCTTCTGTCCGCGACCTGTCCGTCCTTAAAAATGCAGACGTTCGGGATAGAGAAAACTTCAAATTCTTCCGCCAATTCGGGATTTTCTTCGATGTTTACCTTGACAAACTCAAAGTCGTCAAACTCATCCTCGAGTTGATCGAGAACAGGGGAGAGCATTTTGCACGGTCCGCACCAGTCGGCGTAAAAGTCAACAACGACCGGATGCTCGGCGTTCAAAACCTTCTGAGCAAATTCT
>CADBXH010000100.1 GCA_902798605.1 uncultured Ruminococcus sp.
CCTCAACAGCCTTCTTCTCCTCGAGCTGAGCAATGCCCATACCGCCCTTGATACCGTGGTTGATACAGGGAGCGTAGCAGATGATGAGCGAAGGACCGTCATAGCTTTCAGCCTCTACCATAGCCTTGAGCACCTGGTTGTTGTCAGCGCCCATAGCTACCTGTGCGGTGTAAACATAGCCGTAGCTCATAGCGATAGCCGCGAGGTCTTTCTTCTTGACAGCCTTACCGGCAGCCGCGAACTGAGCGACGGAGCCGATAGGCGAAGCCTTTGAAGCCTGACCGCCGGTGTTGGAGTAAACCTCTGTATCGAATACGAGGATATTTACGTTCTGACCGGAAGCGATAACGTGGTCAAGTCCGCCGAAGCCGATATCATAAGCCCAGCCGTCGCCGCCGAAGATCCACATTGACTTCTTGGCAAGCTCGTCCTTGTCAGCAAGAGTCTTTTTAACGAGCTCATCGACCTTAGCGTCGGTGTTCTTCTCGAGCTCAGCGATAAGAGCGTCTGTAGCAGCGCGTGAAGCGGTCGAATCTGTGATAGTATCGAGGTACTCGTCGACAGCAGCCTTGAGAGCCTCGTTGTCTGTTGTTTCTTTGATCTCTGTTACGTAACCGACAAGTCTGTCGCGGATAGCCTTCTGAGCGAGAGCCATACCGAGACCGAACTCAGCGTTGTCCTCAAAAAGTGAGTTCTGCCAAGCGGGACCGAAGCCCTTCTTGTTGGTCGTGTAAGGAGTAGCAGGTGCCGATGCGCCCCAGATCGAAGAACAACCTGTTGCGTTGGCGATGAACATTCTGTCGCCGAAGAGCTGAGTTACGAGCTTAGCGTAAGGAGTCTCGCCGCAGCCTGCGCATGCGCCCGAGAACTCGAGCAGGGGCTGCTTGAACTGGCTGCCCTTAACGGTTGTGAACTTGAACTTATCCGCAACCTCGGGCTTCTCGTCAAGAGTAAGGCCGTAGTCGAAGATAGCCTGCTTGGGTCTCTGTGAGTCGATGGGCTTCATAACGAGAGCCTTCTCACCCTTCTTGCCCGGGCATACCTGAGCGCAAGCGCCGCAGCCTGTGCAGTCGAGGGTAGAAACGGTCATAGCGAACTTGAGCTCCTTAAGACCGATCATCGGGATAGCTTCTGTTCCTTCGGGAGCGGCAGCGACCTGCTCGTCTGTCATGGGAACGGGACGGATAACAGCGTGCGGACATACGATCGCGCAGCGGTTACACTGGATACAGTTCTGAGCCTGCCACTCGGGAACGTCTACGGCGATACCTCTCTTCTCAAACGCGGAAGAGCCGTTGGGGCATGTGCCGTCGATGTGATCCTTGAAAGCGGAAACGGGGAGCTTGTTGCCCATGTAAGCGTTAACGGGCTTGAGAATGCCGTTTACGTACTCTACAAGAGCGCCTGTGCCCTCTACCTTCTCGCCGAGGACTTCGTCGGCAGCGTTAGCCCACTCTGCGGGGATCTCTACCTTTTTAACGTCCTCCATACCGCGGTCGATAGCTGCGTAGTTCATATCTACGATAGCCTGACCCTTCTTCATATAGGACTTCTTTGCGGCGTCCTTCATATACTGCTTGGCTTCCTCTGCGGGAATGATGTCCGCGATCTTGAAGAATGCCGACTGCAATACTGTATTTACACGGCCGCCGAGACCGATCTCTTTACCGATCTTGATAGCGTCGATGGTGTAGAAGTTGATGTTTCTCTCCGCGAGGATCCTCTTCATCTGGCCGGGGAGACGCTTTGTGAGCTCGTCAACGTCCCAAGCACAGTTGAGCAGGAACGAACCGCCCTCTTTAAGATCCTGAACGATCTCGTACTTGTCAACATATGAGGGGTTGTGGCAGGCAACGAAGTCAGCCTTGGAGATGTAGTATGTAGACTTGATCGGAGTGCTGCCGAAACGCAGGTGAGATACCGTAAGACCGCCGGACTTCTTTGAGTCGTAAGCGAAGTAACCCTGAGCGTACATATCGGTGTGGTCGCCGATGATCTTGATTGAGTTCTTGTTGGCGCCTACCGTACCGTCCGCACCGAGTCCCCAGAACTTACAGCTGTGTGTGCCTGCGGGAGTGGTGTCGGGATTCTCAACTACGGGGAGCGAGAGGTTTGTGAGGTCGTCAACGATGCCGATAGTAAAGCGCTTCTTGGGCTCTGCGCTCTCGGCGTTTCTGTAAACGGCGATGATGTCGCCGGGTGTTGTATCCTTTGAACCGAGGCCGTATCTGCCGCCGAATACGGGAGTGCCCGCAAACTCGGACTCGCTGATGGCAGCCATTACATCGAGGAACAGGGGCTCGCCGATAGAGCCGGGTTCCTTTGTTCTGTCAAGAACAGAGATTGTCTTTACGGTCTTGGGAAGCTGAGAGGTCATAAGCGAACCTACGAACGGACGGTAAAGTCTGACCTTGAGGAGACCTACCTTCTCGCCCGCGGCGTTGAGGTAATCAACAACTTCCTCTGCGCAGTCGCAAACCGAACCCATAGCTACGATAACGTGCTCAGCGTCAGCCGCGCCGTAGTAGTTGAAGGGCTTGTAGTCTGTGCCGATCTTCTCGTTGACCTTGTTCATATACTCTGTTACTACTTCGGGAACATTGTCGTAGTAGCAGTTGCAGGCCTCGCGAGCCTGGAAGAAGATATCGTCGTTCTGAGCAGTACCTCTTGTTACGGGGTGCTCGGGGTTGAGCGAACGGCGGCGGAACTCTTCAACAGCGTCCCAATCGAGCATATCGGCGAGATCAGCGTAATCCCACTCCTCGATCTTCTGGACTTCGTGAGAAGTTCTGAAACCGTCAAAGAAGTGCAGGAAGGGAACCCTGCCCTTGATAGCGGTGAGGTGAGCAACGGCGCCGAGATCCATACATTCCTGGGGATTGTTGGAGCAGAGCATCGCGTAACCTGTCTGACGGCAGGCGTAAATGTCTGAGTGGTCGCCGAAAATCGAAAGCGCGTGGCTTGTGAGAGCACGAGCCGAAACGTGGATAACGCTCGGGAGCAGCTCGCCCGCCATCTTGTACATATTGGGGATCATAAGAAGCAGACCCTGTGACGCTGTGTAGGTAGTAGTCAGCGCGCCTGCCGCAAGTGAGCCGTGAACCGCGCCTGCCGCGCCGCCCTCGGACTGCATTTCAGTTACCTGAACTTCTCTTCCGAAAAGGTTCTTCTGTCCCATTGCCGAGAATTTATCGGTAAGGTCAGCCATTACGGAAGAAGGGGTGATGGGATAAATAGCGGCTACGTCCGTGAACGCATAGGAAACGTGAGCAACAGCGCTATTACCATCCATTGTTTTCATTTTTCTTGCCATTGGAATACATCCTCCTTTAAAATCACACGGCATTGGAAATATGCCGCAATGTGTATGGATATACACACTTTGTTACCTTAAATCTTATCACTTTTCACGGATTTTGTAAAGGGGTTTTGTCAATTAACAATTAAAAATTAACAATTAACAGCGCTCATTTTGAAGATAAACCGACTTTTATAAAAAAAGATGCCATTTTGTGCAGGAGCGGGCATTGCTCACCCGCAAAAAACACCAACCTTTCCTTGACATCGTAGGGGCGGACTAAAATGTCCGCCCGCAAAGCCGTTCTTTACTCTCAAACAGCGCTGTCATTCGGAAAACAATCGCTTCCTATCAGCGGGCGGACACACAGGTCCGCCCCTACGAATAAACTTTAAACTCGCAATTGAATTTAATAATTTAAAAGTGTATAATTAAAAAAGTTCAAAATCTTTTCAAAAAACCTGTAAGATTTCTTTTTGGATGTTGTCTGTATGGGCGAGGGACAATACGAAAGAGAGGGCATGATCAATGGAAGACAAAGAGATCATTAAGCTGTATCTTGACAGAAACGAAAAGGCGATCACCGCTACTTCGGAAAAATACGGAAGCTACTGCAAGACCATTTCCGTAAACATTCTGAAAAACGACGAGGACGCCGAGGAGTGTGTCAACGATACATATATGAAAACGTGGAACGCCATTCCGCCACAGATACCGGTGATTTTTTCGGCATTCCTCGGTAAGATCGTCAGGAACATCTCGTTCAACCGCTACAGGCAGAACACCTCCCAAAAGCGCGGAGGCTCTGAGATTCCGCTCATCCTCGATGAGCTCGGCGAGATAGTCTCGGGCACAGACAGCGTAGAGGGTGAGCTCGACCATAAGGAGCTACTGCGCGCGATCAACGGATTTTTGAATTCGCTCCCGGAACACAAGCGCGGGATATTCATCCGCCGCTACTGGTACTCGGACAAGGTATCCGACATCGCCAAGCGCTACGGCAAAAGCGAAAACTCCGTCTCGGTCGAGCTGAACCGCGTACGGAAAAATCTGCGCGAATATCTTTTGAAAAGAGGTTTTGAACTATGAAAAAAGAAGAGTTTTATGAGCTGCTCGGCGATATTGACGACAACGCCATTGAGGCAGCCGGCAATACTCCCGTGAAAAAACCGCCGCTAAAGCTGATAATCACTTCCGCGGCAGCTGTTATATGTGTGGGATTTATCGTAAGCATCGGCGTTATGATGCTCAACAACAATCAAAAGCCGATCGAGTCAATTCCGGTCGCGACCGTTGAGGAGACGACCCAAAGCACGACTGCCGCCACCGTTGCGCCGACAACCGCAAAAGCCACCGAGCCCGCGGCAACCGAAGCCCCAAAGCCCACGGAAGCACCTAAACCCACTGAAGCTCCTGCCGTTACGGAAAGCTCCGACACCTCCGAGAGCTCGGAAACGCCTGAAAATCCGGACGATAACGGCGATAACCCGCGCGGCGACGGCGCTCAGGCTTATGGTAATGTAAGGGTTTATTACGTCAAAAACGACAAGCTCTATTACGATACCTCAAGGCTTCCGCTCGACCCGCAGGAGATCTTTAAGGTCTGGAAGCAGAAGAACAACATCGGCAGCGAGGTAGTGCTCAAAAAAGTGTGGATAGACAGCAACTCACAACAAAGCGTTGACGAAAACGGCGTAGGTCATGGTACTATGGGAGATACATTTTATTTGACCATCACGGTCAGCGAGAACCTAAGCGATTACTATTCGCGCTCGTCCGAGGAGCTTCTGACGGATTCGCTCAAGAGAACGCTCTCCGAATACGGCGACAGTGAATATGAGGAAGTAAATCTGATACTTGAATGATAAGAAATAATTTAAAGGCTCCCCCAACGCGTAAGCTTTGGGGGAGCTGTCATTTCTGCTGAGCGGAAATGACTGAGGGGGCGGGCTATCCGATAACGCCCCGTTTTCAAAGGAAAACTCGTGCTAATTCAAACGCAGCCCCCTCCGTCACGCCGCCTTCGGCGACGCGCCACCTCCCCCGTAACAAGTGACGGGGGAGGCTTTAAATCGTGCAAAGAAAAAGCCGACGACCTGTCGGTCAGCGGCTTTTGTTGTTAATCGATAATCGAATTGATAAGTCCGCCCTTTTGGATTCTTGCCCGTTGTCTCGTCCGTGATTACGCCGGTGTCAAAATTGACCGAAACGGTGTCGCCATCGTTGATCTCGCGCGCCGCCTCGTCACATTCGAGTATCGGCAGACCAATATTGATAGAGTTGCGGTAAAAAATACGCGCGAAGGTCGAAGCGATGACGCAGGAGATACCGCTCGCTTTGATGGCTATAGGCGCGTGCTCGCGCGATGAGCCGCAGCCGAAGTTCTTCTCTGCGACCATAATATCGCCCTCTTTGACCTTGTTTACGAACTCCGCGTCGATATCCTCCATACAGTGAGCCGCGAGCTCCTTGTGAGAAGCCGTGTTGAGGTATCTTGCGGGGATAATAACGTCTGTGTCGACATTGTCGCCGAATTTATGTACTCTGCCTTTTGCGTTCATTTAAAAAACACTCCTTTTATTCATTTGTTTGGTTAGCTGAGTCCACTGACTCCTTGTAATCGGTTATCTTGACGACGATAATGTTGTTGATCTTTTTAATGCTGTCTTCTGCAGGATACAGACTCATTTTTTGAAATTCATCTGAATAAACAGTATCATCAAACTCCTCACGCGAAACAATTCCCGTATCATACCCGAAATTCTTTGCAAGGTACTGTCTCCAACCCTCACAAACGTGTTCATAATCATTGCTCCAGACAGCAGTGCTGTTAGTATAATAGCTGTATTTGTACAATTTGTTAGCGTTTTGAAAGGATGGATCCGGCTCACCGGCTATCAGGAGTTTTGTATCCTCGTCCTTTTCTATAGTGCTGATCCGCGTTAGCATAGTCTGCACATTTGATTTATTGTAGTTAGAAGCAAAAACCATTGTATAATGAGTACAGTAACCCGCCACTATACACGTCCAGCAAAAACCTGCCGCCAACAAAACGGATAGCTTCTGGGTGACCCCCCAACGATTCAAGCCGGAACCTGCTCTTTCACCAATCACGAGAACAAACGGCACCATCAGCTGCATTTGATGCGACATAACGTAATAAACCTCTCTGTCCGGAGCAATCAATACAACGCAGTTCATTGCAAGAGGAATCAATAACACCAAAATGATTACCATACAGAATTTTTTCCAGTCCCTGTGTTTTATCAAAAGATAAATCAAGAGCGCTCCTCCGATAGCCATCATCGGAAGAACCAATATCCAGCCATAGAATTTTGCTTCTGTGGTAAAATAGTCGATAAAATATTTGTATGCCGAAAACAAAGAACGTGGTAAACTCACCAAAGTATTCCATATACCAACCTTGTCAGCACCGCCGTATTCTGCCAACTGTTTGCCAAAAACAAGGAGATTTATTTTGAGAATCACAAAATATAGAATCCCTCCGCAAACGCCCATCAACAGGGCTTTCAAGAACCTAATCAAACCTTGTGTCAGGCCTTCGCCATCAAGTTGTTTGATAATTATCGTCATCACCAGCAACGCGGCAGCAAACCCAACATAAGCTTGGTAACAACCTAACGAAAATGCCAGGCAAAGCGACGCTAAAATAATCCTGGAAACCTTGCCCAAACGATTTGAAAACAAAAGCCAGACCGAGAACACTGACAAAAACAGAGCTATGCTAAACGCTAAATCATTATATATGTATAAGTACTGACATATTACAGCAGGTGCAATTGTCAAAGAAACGCCAATGATTGCCTGATTAACTTTGTTCTTAACGTTCCACAATCTTATGATTATTACCGATGAAATAAAAATCAAAAATAACGATACAAGAAAATTAAACAAAGGTATTATTACATTTCCTGTCGTAAGGTTGATATACCGGATAAACCATCTGCCGGTTTCAAGCGCCCAGTCAGCACCCCTATGCACAACAGGGCCCTCTAGATATCCGTCCGGCGTGGTGTTCCCAAAAATCACAAACAAGATGTTGCAAATCAAAGAAGAAACAGCAATCGGAACAAGAACAATTCTTACATATCTGCGGATTGTTAAGCATGTTTTTTGAAAGAACTTAATCATAGATTTTAAACCTTTCCCGGGTCAACGATATAGCCGGCTATGGCGCTTGCCGCTGCCGTTGCCGGGCTCGCGAGGTAAACCTCGCTGTCAACGTGACCCATTCTGCCCACAAAGTTGCGGTTTGTGGTGGAGATAGCTCTCTCGCCTGCCGCAAGAACGCCCATATGTCCGCCGAGGCAGGGACCGCAGGTCGGGGTGGAAACTACCGCGCCGGCGTTGATGAATATGTCGAACAGACCCTCGTGCATAGCCTGCAGCCAGATCTTCTGGGTTCCGGGGATAACGATGCAGCGAACGCCCTTGGCGAGCTTTTTGCCTGCCATTATCTTTGCAGCGGCTCTGAGGTCGGAGATCCTGCCGTTGGTGCAGGAGCCGATAACGCACTGGTCGATCTTGACCTCATTCTCGCCGATCTCGTCGACTGTTCTTGTGTTCTCGGGAAGGTGAGGAAAGGCTACGGTAGGTCTGATCTCGCTGAGGTCGATGGTGTATTCCTCGTCGTACTCCGCGTCCTCGTCCGCAACGTATTCCACGGGAGTGCCCTGATATCTGCCGTCGCAGTACTCGCGGGTGATGTCGTCCACCGGGAAGATACCGTTCTTTGCTCCCGCTTCGATAGCCATATTCGCGATGCAGAGACGGTCGTCGATATTGAGGTGCTTAACGCCCTCGCCCGAAAATTCCATTGATTTATAAAGCGCGCCGTCAACGCCGATCTTGCCGATGATGTGGAGTATCACGTCCTTGCCGCATACGTGACCCTGAGGCTTGCCGACAAGGTTGAATTTGATAGCGGACGGTACCTTGAACCAAGCCTTGCCGCTGATCATACCCGCCGCCATATCGGTAGAGCCTACGCCCGTTGAGAAAGCTCCCAAAGCGCCGTAGGTGCAGGTGTGCGAGTCCGCGCCGATGCACAGACAGCCGGGGCCTACCAGACCGATCTCGGGCAGAAGCGCGTGCTCGATGCCCATTGTGCCGACGTCCATAAAGTTTTTGATGTCGTACTTATTCGCAAAATCTCTTGTCTGCTTGACAATGGTCGCCGCCTTGATGTCCTTGTTGGGCGTAAAATGATCCATTATCATAGCGATTTTTGTATTGTCAAAAACCGATGTTGCTCCGTTTTCTTCAAATACATTGATAGCCACGGATGAGGTGACCTCGTTGCCGAGCACCAGATCCAGCTTGGCGTTGATAAGCTGACCTGCCTTTACCTCGTCAAGTCCCGCGTGGGCGGCGAGGATCTTTTGCGACATAGTCATACCCATAGTTATCACTCCTGTTATAATTTTTACGTCAATCAGTATTCTGCAACTATATAAGTATACTATAAATACTCGGTTAATACAAGCGTTGTTTTTTGCCGAAATAAATTTTTTTGAAAAAAGTTTTTTAAAAATTGCACAAAAATGTGCAATTTCCCGCGTTTTGGAAGTATTAGTGAAAGGGTATCTTTCAAAATACTTATTCCGGAAGTGAAAATATGAAAAAGACAGGCACACCAAAGGCGTTCAATATTTACTTTGACACATTCGAGCATATAGAAATGCTGACTATGGAGCAGAGAGGCGAGCTGTTCACGGCGCTGTATGAGTACGCGATAAACGAGAGGACGACCGAATTTGATAACGGTATGGTAAAAATGGCGTTCTCATTTATGAAAGCGCAGATAGCCCGTGACTTTGAAAAGTATCGTGAGAAGTGCGAGAAATTAAGAAAAAACATTAATAACCGTTATAACAAAGATGAAGCTACAAATGTATACAATTGTAGCCAAAAGGAAGCAGAAGCTACAAATGTATACAATTGTAACCAAGAAGAAAAAGAAGAAGAGAAAGAAAAAAATAAAGAAAAAAATAAAGAAGAAGAAAAAGAGAAAGAGAAAAAAGAAGAAGAGAAAGAATATAAAAAAGAAGAAGAAAATTTAAAAAATTCTTCTCTCTCTGATTCTCTCTCTTCTCGAATAGATTATGATTCTGTTATGTATTCGTACAATCGTATTTGTACTAATTTAAATACGGCTGATAAAATGACTCCAAGCCGCAGACAGGCTGTTGATAACGCTGTAAATATCCTCGGCGATACTGCTTTTGAGGAGCTGTTTGAGCGCGTGCAAAGCTCCGACTTTTTGTCGGGCAGGAACGGCAAATGGTACGGCTGTAACTTTGACTGGATATTAAAGCCCGAGAATTTGAAAAAGATACTCTCGGGAGCGTACGACAACCCCGCGCCCAAGCCCGAGCCGCACGAGGAGTACAAGCCGTATCACGACCGCTCCAAAAGAAATACGAGCTACGACATTAACGAGCTAAAAAAGATAGATACGCTTGACTTTATGGACGAGCCCGGCTGGGAAGAAAGGGCGTTCGCCTCAGCCGATGAACAAAATACAGGCTGGGACGTACCGTTTTAAATGGAGAATTGTAGGGGCGAGCATTGCTCGCCCGCGAGATACGCACACCATTGGTTGTGACCCCGCCCGCAAAAAAACACTAACCTTTCCTTAACATCGTAGGGGAGCACCCATGTGAAATTCCCCTGACAGGGCAATGTCGTCAACTTAAGAAATAATCGCATACTTTTCCTTGCCATTGTAGGGGAGCACCCGCGTGTGCTCCCGAGGGCGTTCAATCATACTTTGGTGAACATTCGTCTGGTTCTCGCGGGCGGACACATGGGTCCGCCCCTACGAAAAACCTTAAGTTGACGACATTGCCTGACAGGGGAAATGTCGCGGAGCGACAAAAGGGTTGCCGCCCGGCTACGGGCTCCCGAAGGCGGTCAGCTTGAGTTTGATGTTCTGTCAAATCTTTCTGCGCGAACAAACGTTGGTTATCGCGGGCGGACACACGGGTCCGCCCCTACTGAAAAAATGAGGCGCTGACGGAAAGAACGCCCCCTCCGCCGCTTTAAAGCGGCACCTCCCCCGAAACAAGTGTCGGGGGAGGCTTTAAAATAACGGAAAAGTTTATTGTCGGGAATAAAAGTTTTCGTATAACACAAAGCTATCTTCTCGAATTGTGGTGTCGCCACCGCGACGGGGAGGCTTTAAATCGTTAATCGTTATTTTTTGACCAGCTCGTTGAGAGCGTTGACCGTTCTTGTAATATCCGCCTGACGCGAATGACCTTCCGCTCTGCCGTTGAGCACCGCTGTATACTTGCTGTCCGCGGAGGGATAAAACTCAACCGTATCGGTCGAGCCGTCCTCGGCGTAGGTGTAGGTTATCTTCAGCGCCGGACTGCCCGAGGGATTTTGGACCTTCGCGTCCGCAAGCTCTATCAAAGAAACCGCTTCATACAAGGTCGAGAAGTTCTCGGTCTGGATCTCCTTGCCGTTGTAGTAAACGACTGTGGTCGTCGACTCGGTCTCGGAGCCCTTGTCATCGGTCGTGAGCACGGTTTTTGAGCTCAATTTAAATTCATATTCTTTGCCGCCGGTCGATATCTTCATACCCGAGAGCGCGACCATTTTGGGATTGAGCGCGTACTCGCTGACGAGCTTTTCGTAATTCGTTTCGACCCACGGTACCTTTGTCGCCTTCAGTTTATAGACGACGCTGCCGCCGTCGACCATCAGGTTGACATCGCCCTTGGTGTCGGGCTTTGAGCCGATGAGTGAAACGGTGGCGTCGGGATAGACCGCGGTCAGCTTTGCAGCGGATTCCGCGAGCCCGAGGTTAACAAGCTGGGTTTGCGACGGGTTCACCATAACCACGCTGTCCGCGAACAAGCCGCGGATACCGCCCTCGATCAGGCTGGATTCCTTTTCGTTGGCGTAGCACTCAACGGGAGACGTCATTTTGTAAGACGCGTTGACTTTCTCCGAATCGTTGGGAACAAGCTCGATTTCATCGGGGATACCTCCGCCCCAAATTTTGATGGAGCTCGCCTTGCTGTTATCGGTATCGGACGCCGAATCGTTTATCGTAAGGCTCATAAGGTCGGTCAGTCCGAAGTCGAACGCGGCTGCCTTTTCGGAATCAATAAGGTAAACATCGTCGCCGTCGCCGAACTTGATATACGTTCCCGCCTGCTGGGGAGCGTCATCGCCCACGATGATGATCGCCTTTGAGTTATCGTTGTATGTAACGGTGGCTGTCGCGCGCGGTTTGTCAAAGCCGAAATCCTCGGAGTTGTCTCCGTTGTCCTCACCCGCGACTGTTGAAAAATCTATGGCTGCCGAAGCAGAGGCTATCTGGTCGGGTACACCTGCCTGTATCTCGTAGTCCTCGTAACCCTTAACGGTGTATTCCGTTGCCTTTCCTTTTGGGGTGTTGGAGAGGATATCAACGGTTCCCTTGGCGTTTTCGAGGTGGATGCTTTTAATGTCGGCGGGGTAGTAGCTGATAAGCGAACCGCTGCCGTTTTGTTCGACCTCGCCCTTGTCGTTTCTTTCAACCGATGCTTGGTGAACGCCCTTTTTGTCGGTGGAGGTCGAGATCTGCGCCTCGTCAAAGGTGGCGGGATCGGTATCTGAATCTTCTCCGCCGCCCTTGGGGATAAAGATCAGCAACAGCATTACGCCCACAAGCACTACCGCTGCGGCGATTATTATTAACAGGACTTTTTTATTTTTCATTATTTATTCCTCCTGCGGATCCACATCACAAAACCGATTATCACTATGGCGAGCGGAAGCACTATAACAAAAATTATCAGCATGGCGTTGGCTGTTGATTTGTCTGTTATGCCGAGCTCTTTGTTTTCAAAAGATTTGCTCTCGATGGTAACGCTGTTGTCGCCCTTGTCGCTTATGGTGTTAAATACATTTATAAGGAAAGAAGAATTATTGAAGCTGTTGATTGCCATAGATTCCTTGCCAAACATTTTATCGGAACCAAAAACGATGACGCTTGACTTGCTGTCATTGCCGCTCTTGACACTCTCAGCCGCAACTGAAATCTTCTCGCCCTTTATTGCTTCCTTATAATCCCAATCCTCGGGAGCGTTGTACGGCTTTATTCCCGCTTTGTCTGTAGAGTCAAGGAGCGAATGAGCGGTGTTTTCGTCATTGATCGTGATACCGCGCGACTGGAGAGCCACAACGGGGATATCGGGATTTTTGAGGTTTTCTGTATAGTATTCGGTGTAGTCGGTGATAAACGCGAATTCCGACACACCGTTGAGCAGGTGATCCTGGCTTGTCTCAAACACAAAGCCGTCGCTCAAAGTAAGCTTCCATTCCTCAAGAAAAGCGCTGAGATTAGGCGTAGTTGTGTTGGTGGAATTCGGAATATAAATAAGTGTTCTGCCGTATTTTCCGCCGTTTTCGAGCCAATTCGATACCTTCTTGATAGCGTCTTCGTCATAATCGACCGCGGGCGCGTAAATCACAACGAACTTTGCGTCCTCGTCGATATTAGTCTTGAGGAGTGAAACCTCGTTGACCTGATAAGCGTTATCTGTAAGCAGGGTCTTGATTGCTGAATAATCGCCCTCCTGGTTACCCGTAAGAATATCTACGGTCACCTTGTTCTCGGTGGTAACATTAAGGATAGCCGCAACGACCGCCTGCTCGATTTTTGTTCCGGTAAAGTTATAATATCCGTATTCCGCATACTGCTCATCATAATCAAAGCATTCTTCGAGCGTCAGCGCCTTGTACCGGTCATCACATTCAACAAGCGCGACGTTTTTCTTTGAGGTCCAGTCAACATTACTGTACTTTTTGGTAAATGCCGGGTCGTCGACGATATTCTTATATTGTACCTTCAGCTTGCCGTTTGATGCGCTCTCCATTTTTTCAAGCAGATTCTTTGCCTGAACAAAGTACTCGCCGTTTTTGACGAAATCGTCCTCCGGAGTGAGGATATAAATATCAACATCCTTTTCGAGGTGCGACAAATAATCCACCGTATCCTCGTTTAGCTCATAAGCCTGGTTTGCCGTAAAGTCAACCTTCAGGTTCGGAAAACGACCGACAAGCAGGTTTACAACCACATTGAGCACAATGACCAGCGCAATGGTTATGATGACTATCAGCGTCGCTATTGCGCCGTAGCGCGCCTTCCTTGATTTCAGGAATTCTTTTAGGCTGCGCTTTTCTTTGGTCTTCGTTTTTAAATTATTATTTTTCTTGGTATTATCTTTGTTTTTTGAGGTTTCTTTCGCCTTGGTTTTTTCCTTCGATTTTTTTGTATCTTTAGCTTTTGAAGCCTCTTTTTCTACCGTCTTTTCGGCAGTTTTTTCAGTTTCCATTTTTGTTTTTTTATCTTCCACAGCGCACACCTCCTTAGCTCCAGCGTCTCCTGTCAAGCGCGCGCACCGTAAAGAAGAGGAACAGCGCTGTCACGCTCAAAAAGAATACAACGTCAACTATGCTGAGTATGCCGTACGTGAAATTCTCGTAATAGCTCAGGAAGTTGATTTTGTCGATTAAAGATTTTATCATAGCACCTGTGATCGTTATCCCTGTGATTGTGATAATAGTACCATCCGAGATAAGACTTATAAGGTAGTTCATCATACTGATGACAAGTCCTACACCCATACCAATGACTGCCGCGATGACCATACTTTCGGTGAGTACCGAAATAAACACATTTATTGCGATAAGCGCGGAACCCAAAAGCAACATTCCTAAGAATGTGCAAAGGATGACCGACCACTCGGGAGTGACAAAAAACGCGATCACAACAGCATAAACAAGGAAGATGCAGCAGCAGATGAAGTAGAGTAAAAAGGCTCCTAAATACTTGCCGAGCACGATCTCCGTAAGACTTGTCGGGGCGGTGAGCAGGGCTTGGTCTGTCTTCTGCTTTTTTTCCTCGGCAAAGGTCTTCATTGTGAGTATGGGTATTAAAAACAGAACTATGTAGAACATATTTCCGAACACGTATGAAAGGCTTGAAGAGTTGGCGGAAATGCAGTAATAATTAAAGAACAAACCCGAGAAGAAAAAGAAAATCGCCATTACGACATACGCGGTCGCCGAGCCGAAATACGCGCTGAGTTCTCGCTTTAGTATTGCGCTCATTTTTTCTTACCTCCTCTGTTGTCTGAATTTTGTGTCAGCTTAAGGAACATATCCTCGAGCGTTTCGTCGCCCGACTGCATCTCGAGTATCGGGGCGTCTATCCTTACCATTGCGCTGAAAACATCCTTGCGGATATCCTCGTCCTTTGAGTAAGAAATGCTGTATTTGACAGAGCCGTTTGAAAAACTGCGAACCTTTTCCGCCTTTTTTACACCGGGGATCTTTTTGAGCTCAGCCAAAACATCGCTCGATTTACTGTCAACTATGAGCGAGAGCTTCTTTTTGCCCGAGAAGGACTGCGAGAGCTCGTCGGTCTTGCCGTCGGCTACTATTTTTCCGTTTGAGATAACGATCACCCTTTCGCAGGTCGCCGAGATCTCGGACAGCACGTGAGAAGAAAAGATGACCGTGTGCTTTTTGCCGAGGCTCCTGATGAGCTTTCTGAACTCGATGATCTGGTTTGGGTCAAGTCCTACCGTCGGTTCGTCCAGTATAAGCACCGGCGGATTGCCGAGCAGTGCCTGAGCAAAGCCCACTCGCTGGCGGTAACCCTTTGACAAATTCTTGATTATCCTGCCGCCCTTGCCTTTTATGCCGACGATGCGCATTACCTCGTCTATATGCTCCTTTTTGGGGAGCTTGACCTTTTTGAGCTCAAACATAAACTCAAGGTATTTGCGTACCGTCATATCGGGATAAAGCGGCGGGACCTCGGGCAGGTAGCCGATTTTTTGCTTTGCCTTTTTCGGCTCCTCCAATATCTCGTGACCGTCTATGGTAACGGTTCCCGAGGTCGATGAAATATATCCTGTGATTATGTTCATCGTGGTTGATTTTCCGGCGCCGTTCGGACCCAAAAAGCCCAAGACCTCTCCGGAATCAACGCTGAAGCTGATGTTGTCAACAGCCTTTAGTTTTCCGTAGCGCTTTGTAAGGTTTTTGACCTCGATCATATGCCTCACTCCTTATAAAAGTTTCGACTAACCATATTTTTGACCATATTAATATTACCACAAAACATATCGTTTGGATAGTGCTTTTTTTATTTTTTTCAAAAATTTTTCACAATGTGCGAATGATCGGCCGCTTCTCGGGGATGATAAAAACAAAAACGGAGTGATCATATGCAGTTTTTGCGCGCGTTTATCACGGGCGGACTTATCTGCGTCATAGGGCAGATACTCATTGACAAAACAAAGCTGACACCCGCGAGGATCCTGACCGCGTTCGTCGTATCGGGCGTTGTGCTCGGGGCGCTCGGGCTGTATCAGCCGCTCGCGGATTTCGCGGGAGCGGGAGCGGCGGTTCCGATTTGCGGATTCGGGAACCTGATGGCGAACGGAGTAAAGGAGTCGCTGAAAACCGACGGCGCGCTCGGGATTTTAACAGGCGGACTGAAAAGCTCAGCCGCGGGCATCGGCGCAGCGGTATTTTTCAGTTTGATTGCGGGCTTGATTGCAAAATCAAAAGATAAAAATTAAAAAAACGCTGTCACTCTTCAATCTACGCCGTCGCAGCCGCTCCGATTTTTAAATTAATAACTGTAGGGGCGAGCATTGCTCGCCCGCAAAAAAACACTAACCTTTCCTTAACATCGTAGGGGCGGACTAAAATGTCCGCCCGCAAAGCCGTTCTTTACTGTCAGACCGCGCTGTCATTCGGAAAACAATCGCTTCCTATCAGCGGGCGGACACACAGGTCCGCCCCTACTGAAAAAATGAGGCGTAAAAGGAAAGGACGACCCCTCAGTCATTTTGCAGGCAAAATGCCAGCTCCCCTAAAGCTAACGCGTCAGGGGAGCCTTTAAATTTATCGGAAAAGTTTGTTGTCGGGAATATAACTTTTCATATATTACAAGCGTTCAATCATACTTTGATGTCCTATCCAGTCTTTCTGCGTGAACATTCGTCTGGTTCTCGCGGGCGGACACATGGGTCCGCCCCTACGAAAAACCTTAGTTTGTTGTCGGGAATATAACTTTTCATATATTACAAGCTATCTTCTCGAATTGTGGTGTCGCCACCGCGACGGGGAGGCTTTAAATATATCGGACAAGTTTGTTGTCGGGAATAAAAGTTTTCGTATGACACAAAGTTATCTTATCGTTTTGGATGCAACGTCACGTTGCCTGCAAAACTCGTTCATACAGCACTCTTCGCATTTTGGCGAGCGCGCGGAGCAGACCGCTCTGCCGTGGAGAACTAACCTATGACAAAAGTCGTTGCTCTCCTCCGGCGGCAGAAGTTTTTTGAGCTCGAGCTCTATCTTCTTTTGGTCGCTCAGCTTGTGCAGACCGAGCCGCTTTGTGATGCGGATACAGTGGGTGTCAACCACCACCGCGGGCTTGCCGTAGACGTCGCCGCAAATGAGGTTCGCGGTTTTTCTGCCGACGCCCGGCAGCTTTGTCAGGTCGTCGATATTGTCGGGCACTTCTCCGCCGAAATCATCGCGGAGCATTTTGCACATCTCAACGATGTCCTTCGACTTTGTCTTGTAAAGCCCGCAACTTTTGATGTATTCGGCAACGTCGGCGACCTCGGCATCGGCGAGCTCATCAACGGTTTTATATCGTTCAAACAGCGCGGGAGTCACGAGGTTCACCCTCGCGTCCGTGCACTGAGCCGACAGACGGGTAGCGATCAGCAGCTCGTGCGGTTTTGTGTATGTAAGCGAACACTTGGCGTCGGGATACTCGTTTTTGAGAGCTTCAACGGCGGCAAGCGCGATTTGTTTTTTTGTCATATTATCTCCCCTTTTGAATTATCTTATCATATTTTAAAACCTATTGCAATTATATAAAATTATTGGTATTATTATAGTATAGGGGGCGCAGCTATGTACAAGAACTATATTTTTGATTTATACGGAACACTGATTGACATAAATACAGACGAGTGGAACGTGCAGCTTTGGAAAAAAATGCAGATACTCTACGGCTACCGCGGCGCGATCTATACCTACCGCGAGCTGCAAAAGGAGTACGGCAAGCTGATCGACAAGGAGAAAAAGGCGGTGCACCGCCGTCATCCCGAATACAGGGTCATCGACATAAAGCTCGACAAGGTTTTCCGCTCGCTGTACACACAAAAGGGCGTTAAACCCACCAAGGCGGACGTGCTCTATACCGCCGAGGCGTTCAGGTGTTTTTCGACTAAATACATAAAGCTGTACGACGGCGTTATCGACCTGCTCGACACGCTCGGGGAAAAGGGCAAAAAGATATATCTGCTCTCGAACGCGCAGCGCAGCTTTACCGAAAACGAGCTCAATATGCTCGGGCTGACGCCTTACTTTGACGGCATCTGCATAAGCTCGGACGAGGAGTGCTCAAAGCCCGACAAATGCTATTTTGACATCCTGTTTGAGCGCTACGGACTTAAAAAGAACGAGTCGGTAATGATCGGCAACGACTATCTTTCCGACATCGGCGGCGCGGCGGATTACGGCATCGACAGCCTGTATATCCACCAGAGCATTTCGCCCGTGATAGACGGCAAGCTCAGAAGCGACTACACGATTATGGACGGCGATGTTTTTAAAATCAAAAAACTTATCGTTAAATAAAGCACATCACCTCGGGAACAATAAACCCGAGGCGATTTTATTATTAATACATAATTAATTATTTATTATTGACACGTAATTTATTACGTGTTATAATATATAACGTAAGGGGGAAAGGTAATGAAAAGCTATTCTTCGCGCGAGGTAATTCAAATACTTAAAGCCGACGGCTGGTATGAGGTCGCGTGTGTCGGCGACCATCATCAATATAAGCACCCTTCAAAGCCCGGGCGCGTTACCGTTACCCACCCGCGAAAGGATTTCCCCATACGCACGCTCAAAAGCATTGAAAAACAAGCCGGTGTTAAATTTTAATTGTATCAAAGGAGGTCATCAAAATGAAAGACAGATATTCTTTTATCGCGATCGTATATACAGATGAAGACGGCGTCTCCGTTGAATTTCCCGATCTCCCCGGCTGTCTTCCCTGTGCCGAAACTATCGATGAGGCGGTCGACAACGCCCGCGAGGCGCTCGGACTTCATCTTTGGGGTATGGAACAGGACGGCGAGACGATCCCCGAACCGTCTACCATAAAGGATATCCAAATCGGGGACGGCGGAGTCCCGATGCTCGTTGATGTATTTATGCCGCCGTTCCGCGATAAGCTTACAAACAGATTTGTAAAAAAGACTCTTTCTCTTCCCGCTTGGCTCGCAGACCTCGCGGACAAGGACGGGGTAAACTGCTCAAAGGTTTTTCAGGCAGCGCTTATCGATTATCTCGGTGTAAAGCAATAAACCGCATAACGACCCTGCACCTCGGGAATACTACTCCCGAGGTGGTTTTTTTGAAAAAATATAAGCAAAGCAAAAAGTCAAAGCGTTACAATCAAACAGAGCCTGCGGATATTGTTGAGGAGCTCAACGCGGTATCGGCGACAGATTTTACGGGACTGATACCGGCTAATCCCGACTTTTACAGCGAGGAAAACTACGAGGAAATTATGCCGCAGAGTTTTCCGCAGTCGCAGGGATAATACGAATTACTCACATTTAAAGCCTCCCCCGTC
>CADBXH010000101.1 GCA_902798605.1 uncultured Ruminococcus sp.
GGTTCTCGCGGGCGGACACATGGGTCCGCCCCTACGAAAAACCTTAAGTTGACGACATTGCCTGTCAGGGGAAATGGGCGAAGCCCAAAAGGGTTGCCGACGTGCTAAGGTCCGCCCCTACAAAAATTTATATAAAAGTTTTTAATGGTACACAGGTGAGAAGTGAAAAAGCTTGGAATTATATTTATCGCATTATTTTCTTTGATGATTTTATCGGTATTCAGCGCAAGCGCTGAGGAAAACGTAGAATACGAATACGACTTCTCCGGGGTTTACAACAGCCTTTCCGAGGACGCAAAGCAGCATATGATAAGCATCGGAGCCGACAGCGCGGACAGCGCTTCTTTATCGAACCTCTCGTTTGACTCGATAATATCCGAGATAGAAAACATAGCCGCGGAAAATGTCAAATCTCCGCTCGGCGGGCTCGTTTCGATAACCGCTATGCTTATCATCTGCTCAATGCTCAGCGCGTACAAGTCATCACTCAGCCCCGAGATAGGCACAACGCTCAACACCGCCTCGGCGCTTTGTATATGCTGCGCGGTTTTAAGCCCCGCGATAGCCACGATAAACTCGGCGTGCGATACCATCGTCAACGCCTCAAATCTTTTGCTCGCCTTTGTACCTATTGCGGGCGTGCTGATGGTTAGTTCGGGTCAGCCGTTCGGTTCGGCGGCGTACTGCGCTTCGGTGATCGCCGCGGGGCAGGGGGTAGCGCAGGCGTCGCAGAGGATAGTCCTGCCGTTTCTTAATATGTTCCTCGGGCTCTCTGTTTCAAGCGGCTTGTCGCCGGACATCAACCTCGGCGGCTTCACCGCGTTTATCTCAAAAGCGTTCAAATGGCTGCTGGCGTTTGTGATGACGGTATTCACCTCGGTGCTCGGGATAAAACAGGTCGTCACTAATTCGCTCGACAACGTATCGGGCAGGACGGTGCGGTTCGCGCTCAGTTCATTCGTTCCGGTGGTCGGTTCGGCATTATCGGAGGCGTACCGGACTGTGTCGGGCAGCATATCCCTGCTCAAATCGGGCTTGGGAGTGTTCGTCATCATCGCTGTTGCCGTGACCTTTTTGCCTGTACTCATCAAGTGCCTGCTCTGGTCGCTCGCCCTTAAAACCGGCAAAGCTACGGCAGAGGTGCTCGGGCTGAACCAAAGCGCGGTCTTGCTCGACGGGATAAGCTCGGTATTTTCGGTAATGATCGCCGTGATCCTATGCGTCGCCGCGGTCTACATAATCTCCGCCGCAATGGTGTTTATGATAGGAGGCGCATCGTGAACGGAATAGCCGCGGTCGCGCTGACGGTTTGCTGCGCGTCGCTCATCTGCGCGCTTGTCTCAAATTTTGTCAGCGACCAAAGTACAAAAAGAGTGCTCAACCTCGTGCTCGGCGCGTTCGTTATCTGCTCTATGATCTTCCCCGTCAGGGCGGCAGTGAAAAGCATCAAAAGCGGTTATGATGAGCTCACTGCGGAGTCCGAAGAAGCCGCGACCTTTGACGAGGCGGCGTATAACGCTCAGATCGTCGCTCAGACGCGCAAAAACCTTGAGCAGACGCTGACTGCGCTCCTCAACCAAAACGGTATTTACCCCCAAAAAACGGAGATAATTCTAGCCTTAAAAGACGATAACAGCATAATTATCTCCCAAGCCCGCATATATATAGACGAAGGCTGTACACAGACTGATCTGATCTCACAGCTGACGCTTCAAAACTTCGGGATCGAACCTAACATAATAACGGAACAGGATAAAAATGACTGACAGGCTGAAAAAAATCATTGACAGCGGAAGGCTCCGCAGGATAATCATAATATCCGGCATAGCGGGGATAGCGCTGATATTTATTTCTAACTTCATAAACGCGGGCGTGCCCCGCGGCGAAAGGGATGATGCGTTTTCGGTGACGGAATACAGCAAACAGGTAGAAAGCGACCTTGAAACGCTTATCACTCACATTGACGGAGCAGGCGAGACAAAGGTTATGCTTACTATGGAAAACAGCGTGGAATATGTTTACTTAAAAGACAGCACAACAAAAACAAAGGAAGTTCAGCCCGTAATCAGAGGCGTGCTTGTCGTATGCGAAGGCGGTGACGATCCTGTTGTTGTCGAGCGCGTGACCCAAGCGGTGACAAAAGCCCTTGACATTTCAACAGCAAAAGTATGTATATCAAAATTATCAAGTTAAAGGTCGGTAGTATTATGAAATTTCAAAAGAAGTATGTTATAGCGGCAGCCCTTGTTTTGGCTTTGGGCGCGGCGGTTTATGTCAACTGGCAGTTCACAACCAACAACAACACAAGCGTAAAGGAGCTCGGCGCGGCGTCTTACGTCAACGCGACCGCGAGCGCTACCGCCGATCAGGCAAAGCAGACCGCGGCGCAGTCAAAGGAGCAGCAGAGCTTTTTTGCAAACGAGCGCACCAAACGGCAGAGTACTCAGGATAAGGTGCTTGATGAAGCCAAAGAGATATTCAAGCTCGATGACGCCGATGAAGCAGAGATTACCGAGGCTCAGAAAAATGTGGAAAAAACTCTTAAAAACTTTACCATACAGGACAGCATAGAGAGCATAATCAAGGCAAAGGGCTTTTCCGACTGCCTGTGTACCATCAGTGACGAGGGTGTGTCGGTCATCGTGCCCGAGGGCGAGCTAAATGATAATTCCGTGCTCGTTATTGATGACGCGGTAGTGACGCATTACGATGTCGCGTATGAAAACATATCCATTATAGGAGCGTAAGTAGGGGTGTGCATTGCACGCCCGTGGGCGACCAATGGTCGCCCCTACATTTATTTTCTTTACTTTTACCCTTCTTTATGCTATAATATATCCTGTATTAAAATGTAAAGTTGGGATATTATGTGCAAAGAAGAAGTTAAGCTTTCAAGGAGCGAAATGCGCGAGCAGGCTTTTATGCTTTTGTTCTCAAAATCCTTTGACGATCAGCCGCTGGAGGAGACTATCGAAGATAACGCAGAGATGTTCCGCGGCGGAGTTTGCCCCTACGCTCAGGCGGTCGTTTCCGGGATCGAGGACAAGCAAGACGAGATCGACGCTGTGATCTCATCAAAGCTCAAAAAGGGCTGGTCTATCCGCAGGCTTTCAAAGCCTTCCTTGGCTATTCTCAGGCTCGCGGTGTATGAGATAAATTACCTTGAAAATATCCCCGACGGAGTAGCCGTCAACGAGGCGGTAGAGCTCGCGAAAAAATATACGATCGACGAGAGCGGGTTTATCAACGGGATCCTCGGCTCGGTCATCAGGGAAAAAGAGGGTAAAAAATGAGCCTGTTTTTAGGGATAGATACCTCAAACTACACCACCTCCTGCGCCCTATATGACAGCGAAACAGGGGAGATCACCCAGCAGAAAAAGCTCCTGCCCGTAAAGGAAGGTCAGCTCGGACTGCGCCAGAGCGACGCGGTGTTCCACCACACGGCTCAGCTTCATTCGCTGTTCTCCGAGCTTGTAAAAGATGTTGATACAAAGCAGATCGCCGCGGTCGGAGCGTCAGTCAGACCGCGACCGTGCGAGGGTTCATATATGCCGTGTTTCACAGTAGGAGAGAACACGGCAAAAATTTTATCATCGGCGCTCAAAATCCCGCTCTACACATTCTCGCACCAAGAGGGTCACATTGCCGCGGCGCTGTACAGCGCAAAAAGGGTGGATCTGTTTGATAAAAAATTCCTTGCCTTTCACGTCAGCGGAGGTACTACCGAGGCGGTCATTGCGAACGGCAGCGGCTGCGGCTTTGAGCTTGAAGCCGCCGCAAAGACGCTCGACCTCAACGCCGGACAGGCTGTCGACAGAGTGGGGCTTATGCTCGGTTTAAAATTCCCGTGCGGCGCTCAGCTTGAAAAGCTCGCTCTTAAAAACACGGAAAAAATCAAGGTCAAACCGACGCTCAAGGGTTGCGACTGCTGTTTGAGCGGAGTTGAAAACCTCTGTCAAAACCACATCAAAAACGGCAAAAGCCCCGAATACACGGCGGCGTTTTGCATTGAGTATATCCGCTCGACTCTCGAAGAAATGACCGACAGGATACTCGAAAAATACGGCGATATGCCCATAGTTTACGCGGGCGGAGTTATGTCGAACTCCATAATAAATAATTCTTTTACAGAAAAATACAACGCTGTTTTCGCGCAGCCTGTATTTTCATCCGACAACGCGGCGGGCACAGCCTGCCTTTGCTACAGGAAGTTTAACGATGTACACACCTGAATTCAAAAAGCCGACTATGCTGACCGTTTCTCAGCTTACGAATTACATAAAATCGCTCATCGAGGGCTAGCCCACACTGCGTACAGTCTTTTTGACGGGCGAGATCTCTAACCTCGGCAGCTATGCTTCGGGGCTCTACTTCTCGCTCAAGGACAGCGGCGCGGTGATTTCCGCCGTGATGTTCAAGTATCAGGCAAAGAGCCTTAAATTCAAGCCCGAAAACGGACAAAAGGTCATCTGCATCGGCAGGGTAGAGCTCTACGCTCCGCGCGGTCAGTACCAGATAATCATAGAGAGTATGCAGCCCGACGGCATCGGCGCGCTCAACCTCGCCTATGAGCAGCTAAAGGAAAAGCTCGATAAGGAAGGGCTCTTTGACGCGCAGCATAAAAAGCCCATCCCCAAAATGCCCAAGACCGTCGGCGTTATAACCTCACCCTCTGGAGCCGCGGTGCAGGATATCAAGAACGTGCTCTATAGGCGCTATCCGCGGATAGACGTTGTGATGTGCCCCGTTCAGGTACAGGGCGAGCTCGCTCCCAAGCAGCTTATAAAAGCGGTCAAAACGCTTGACGAAAACGATTTGTGCGATGTTATCATCATCGGCAGGGGAGGCGGCTCTATAGAAGACCTCTGGGCTTTCAATAACGAGGAGCTCGCGAGGACTATATTCAACTGCAAGATCCCCGTTATATCAGCTGTCGGTCACCAGACTGACTACACTATATGCGACTTTGTCTCCGACCTGCGCGCGCCCACACCTTCCGCTGCGGCGGAGCTCGCAGTTCCGGACATTACGGAGCTGCGCAGGCATTATGTGAGCATTATGAAGTCGGTCACATACAAGGTGAACCACAAGCTCGGAGTGTACAAGCTCAAATGCACCAACAGCCAAAGACGCGCGGCGTTGCACTCGCCCGAAAAGCGCGTCAAGGAGTATTACTCAAACATAAGCTTTGCCGCCATGAGGGCGGAGCGCGCAGTCCAAAAGAGCTATGACGACACAAAGACAAAGCTTTTACGGCTTGCAGATAAGGCGGAGGAGCTCAGCCCGATCGCGGTGCTCAAAAGAGGCTACTCAATAGCCGAAAAGGACGGAAAAATAATCACAAATTCGGCTCAGCTAAAGAGCGGAGATAAGCTCACGCTGACCTTCCGTGACGGAAAAACAGACGTAACGGTAAATTAAAACTTTAGAGGCGTGCGTTGCGCGCCCGATAAATCAAAGGAGGCGGTGATATGGCTTTCACGCACTTACATGTTCATACCGAGTACAGCCTGCTTGACGGCGCGTGCAGAATCAACAAGATCGCTGCCGCCGCAAAGCAAAAGGGCTTTGATTCGCTCGCTATCACCGACCACGGCGTAATGTTCGGCGTGATCGACTTTTACCGCGCCTGCAAAAAAGAGGGAATAAAGCCAGTCATCGGCTGCGAGGTCTACGTCGCGCCAAAGTCGCGCTTTGACAAAACCTCGGGCTACGACAAATACTACCATATGATCCTGCTCTGCGAGAACATCATGGGCTACCAAAACCTTATCAAGCTCGTCTCCTGCGGATTTACCGAGGGCTTTTACTCCAAGCCGAGGATAGACGACGAGCTTCTTGAACAGCACCACGAGGGCTTGATCTGCCTGTCCGCGTGTCTTGCAGGTGAAATACCAAGATTGCTCTCATCGGGCAACTATAAAGAGGCTGAGAACAAAGCGCGCTACTACCGCGACCTGTTCGGCAAGGACAACTTCTTTATAGAGTTGCAGGATCACGGAATAGACGAGCAAAAAAGGATATTGCCAAACCTCGCGAAGATCGCGAATGAAATCGGCGTCGGTATGGTCGCCACCAACGACTGCCATTACATAGAAAAAGAGGACAGCAAGATACACAGCATCCTGCTCTGCATACAGACCAACCGCACCCTCGACGACCCCGAAAACACGCATAAGATCGCCGAACGCTGTAATGTTGAGTTTGAGTTCGGCGTGCGCAAGCTGCCTCATTTTGATGTTCCCAACAACGAAAACCACCTCGATTACTTCAGGCGGCAGTGCTATAAGGGGCTGTATGAGCATTACGGAGATGACCCCGATCAAAGCCTTATCGACCGCCTCGAGTACGAGATAAACACCATAAGCACAATGGGCTTTGTCGACTACTACCTGATAGTCAACGACTTTGTCCAGTACGCCAAGTCAAACGGTATCCCCGTAGGTCCCGGCAGAGGTTCTGGCGCGGGCTCATTATGCGCCTACTGCATTGGTATCACCGCCATAGACCCAATAAAATACAACCTGCTCTTTGAGCGCTTCCTCAACCCCGAGCGCGTCAGTATGCCCGATTTCGATATCGACTTCTGCAACGTGCGCAGGGGAGAGGTCATCGACTACGTTGTGCGAAAGTACGGCGAGGACAGGGTGGCGCAGATCGTCACCTTCGGAACAATGGCGGCAAGAGCCGCGATCCGCGACGTCGGCAGGGTTATGGCTATGCCTTATGCCGCAGTTGACGCGGTGGCAAAGTTAGTGCCGTTTGAGCTGAATATCACAATAAAAAAGGCTTTGGCGGCAAGCGCTGAGCTAAAGGAAAAATATGACACCGACCCGCAGATAAAGACCCTGCTCGACTACGCAATGAGCATCGAGGGTATGCCGCGCCATTCGGGTATGCACGCCGCCGGCGTAGTTATCACCGAAAAGCCGGTGTCCGACTACGTTCCGCTCGCCAAAAACGACGACAACGTAGTTACCCAGTACACAATGACGACGCTCGAGGAGCTCGGACTTTTGAAGATGGATTTCCTCGGTTTGCGCAACCTCACCGTAATCGACGAAGCCGAAAAGCTTATAAAAAAAGTCAATCCCTCATATTCGTCCGATGATGTTAAAGAGGACGACAAGGCGGTGTTTGAGATGATCTCGCGCGGTGCTACCGAGGGAGTGTTCCAGTTTGAGAGCAGCGGTATGCGCAACGTGCTCACAAGGCTGAAACCCGACTGCATCGAGGACTTGATCGCGGTAGTATCACTCTACCGTCCGGGTCCGATGAACAGCATCCCGACCTACATCGAGTGCCGCCACAATCCGCAAAAGGTGCGCTACAAGCACCCGCTCCTAAAGCCGATACTTGAGGTCACATACGGATGTATCGTCTATCAGGAGCAGGTTATGCAGGTCTTGCGATCCCTCGCGGGCTACAGCCTCGGACGAGCTGACATCGTCCGCAGGGCGATGAGCAAAAAGAAACACGATGTTATGGAACGCGAGCGCGAGGTGTTCATCAACGGCCTTACCGATGACGACGGAAATGTTGTCGTAGAGGGCTGTTTGCGCCGCGGAGTCAGCCGCGAGATCGCCGTCTCAGTCTTTGGTGAGATGGAGAGCTTTGCAAGCTACGCGTTCAATAAATCTCACGCCGCCGCATATGCCGCGGTATCTTATAAAACCGCGTGGCTCAAATGCCATTATCCAAAGGAATATATGTCGGCTCTGCTCTCGAGCGTGCTCGACAATCAGAATAAATTAGCCGTTTATATCTCCGAGTGCAAGAGCCTCGGTATCGGCGTTTTGCCGCCCGGAGTCAACGAAAGCGGTCTCGGTTTTACCGTCGACGGCAGCAATATCCGCTACGGACTGCTCGCGATAAAAAACCTCGGCAGGCAGTTTATTGAGCAGATAATCGCCGAGCGCAGATACAAGCCTTATGAGTCGCTCTACGATTTCTGCAACCGACTCTACGGCAAAAATATGAACTCCCGCGCGATAGAAAGCCTTATCAAGTGCGGAGCGTTTGACGGGCTCGGCGCGAACCGCCGCCAGCTTTTGCAGGTCTACTCAAAAATCATCAGCGATGTTGAGTACGAAAAAAAGCACAGCCTAAACGGCCAGATGTCTATCTTTGATATGGGTCTCAGCGATGAAGAAAAACGCTCATCAGAGCCCGCTCTGCCCGACATCCCCGAGTACAGCAAGAGCGAGCTTTTGCAGATGGAGTACCAGATCGCGGGGATGTACCTCAGCGGCCACCCGATAGACGACTACACGGAATTTGCAAAGGCGATCAAAGCCGACCAAATCGGCATTATGGTCACCCACGAGGACAAGCGTTACTTTGACGGCAAAAAGGTCTCCGCCGTCTGCATAATCGCCAACATAAAAACCCAGATCACCAAGAACGGCAAGCTGATGGCGTTTGTCACCGCCGAGGACAGGACAGGCTCTATGGAGCTTGTGGTATTTCCGAACGTCTACGACAGGTGCGCGGCACTCCTCAACGAGGGCAACGCCGTGATCGTCAGGGGCAACCTCAGCTATAAAGAGAACGAGGAGCCCAAGATAATCTGCGACAGCATTGATAAGGCTCGCAAAAACGGCGAGGTCTCGGAAAATAATCCCTACAAAGAAGAACAGCCTGTTAATAAGTCCGTGACTGATAATCCCTCCGCGCTTTATCTCAGGATAGACGACCTAAATACGCCGATGTATGAAAAGGCAAGGCGTGTGCTCGATATCTTCGAGGGCAGAACGCCCGTTATCTTCTACCTCACGCGCCCGCGCAGATGTGGGTAAGCCTCAATGATGTGATGATAAAGGAGCTGAAATTTCAGCTCGGGGAGAAGAACGTTGCAGTAAAATGATTTAAAGCCTCCACCGTCACTTGTTACGGGGGAGGTGGCACGGCTCATAAGAGCCGTGACGGAGGGGGCAGCCTTTCCTATAGCACGAGTTTTCCTTTACAAACGGGGCGTTGTCGGCTAGCTCGCCCCCTCAGTCACCGCCAACAAGTTGTCGGCGACAGCTCCCCCGCACGCGGGGGAGCCTTTAAAGGTGGTAAAAATGATAATAGATTTTCACACACATACATTTCCGGACGCGATCGCGGAAAAGACGATAAAACATCTGTCAAATGTCGGCGGCATCACGCCGCACCGTGACGGCACCGTCGGCTCGCTTATCGAGTCGATGAAATCAAGCGGGATAGACTACTGTGTATCTCTGCCCGTGGCGACCAACCCTAAGCAGGAGAGAACGATCAATCGCACTTCACGCGAGCTCAACGGCAAAATCAACATTTTCTTTTCGGGAGCTATCCACCCCGACTGCGCCGATGTTGACGGAACTCTCGACTATATCAAGGAGAGCGGACTGTTCGGTATAAAGCTACACCCCGACTATCAGGGCGTGGAATTCAACGACCCTCGGTACATAAACATTATGCGCAAGGCGTTTGAGCGCGGGTTGTACGTCATAACCCACGCGGGCTTTGACCCGGCGTTCCCCGATCATATCCACTGCACGCCCGATATGGTGCTCGAGGTCTTGGACGAGCTAAAGGGCTTGGTTGAATACAAGCTGATTTTAGCCCACCTCGGCGCGTGCTTCAGACCCGATGAAGTGCTTCAAAAGCTTATCGGCGCGCCCGTATATTTGGACACCGCCGCAATGCTCGACTATCAAGCGGAAAAAGCTAAGGAGATAATCGAAAAGCACGGCGCGGACAATATCCTCTTCGCAACGGATTCCCCGTGGTTCAGCCAAAAGGAGTATGTCGAAATACTCAAAAGCTTCGGCTTTTCAAAAGGGGACGAGGAGAAAATATTTTATAAGAACGCGTGCAAGATATTGAAGTTATGAGTTCATTTAAAGCCTCCCCCGTCACTTGTTACGGGGGAGGTGGCGCGTCGCCAAAGGCGGCGTGACGGAGGGGGCGTCGCTTCCATGCATAAAAAACACAATATGAAATTAACTTATAATGCAAGAAAACTGCGCAAGGAAGCCACAAAAGAAGAAAATCATCTGTGGTATGATTTTTTGCGTGGTTATCCCAAAAGATTTGTAAGGCAAAAAGTAGTGGGCAATTATATTCTTGATTTTTACTGTGCTGATAAAAAGCTTGCAATAGAGATCGACGGTTCTCAGCATTACGATGAACAGGGCAGATTGAGCGATATAGACAGAACAAAAAGTATAAATGAACACGGCATTTCCGTTTTGAGATTTACAAACGGAGAAATCAACCATCAATTTGAAGCGGTTTGTATTTATATTGATGAATTTATAAAATCAATGAATGATTCGGTCGTAAATGATTCAATTATTGACAGGTTTTGATCATCACCGAAAACTCGTATGAGAGGAAGCGTACCCCCCTCCGTCAGCAGAGCTGACACCTCCCCCAAAACAAGTGTTGGGGGAGGCTTTAAACATAAACCAAAACTCTAAAAATAAATCATTGTATTTTATTAAACATTGTGATATAATTAATAAGTTAGAATTATTTAGATAAAAATGGAGGAAAGTCAAGTGAAGAAGTTAATGTTAGGCAACGAGGCGATTGCCAGAGGACTATATGAAGCCGGCGTAAAGCTTGTATCGAGCTACCCGGGCACACCCTCGACCGAGATCACAGAGTTTGCCGCAAAGTATGATGAAATCTACTGCGAGTGGGCTCCCAACGAAAAGGTAGCTACAGAGGTAGCCTTCGGCGCTTCTCTGCGCGGAGTCCGTTCCGCGTGCGCTATGAAGCACGTCGGCCTTAACGTTGCCGCAGACCCGCTCTTTACATTGTCATATACAGGCGTAAACGGCGGTATGGTCATCTTTGTAGCTGACGACCCCGCGATGCATTCCTCTCAAAACGAGCAGGATTCGCGCCACTATGCCATTGCCGCAAAGGTTCCTATGCTTGAGCCGTCCGATTCGGCAGAGGCAAAGGACTTTGTAAAGCTCGCTTTTGATATTTCCGAGGAGTTTGACACTCCCGTTATCATCAGAATGTGCACACGCATCGCACACTCCCAGAGCACCGTTGAGCTCTGCGACAGAGTTGAACGCGAGCTCCCCGCGTATGAAAAGAATCCGCAGAAGTACATAATGGCTCCCGCCAACGCTATCCGCCGTCATCCCTTTGTTGAGGAGCGCACAAAGAAGCTCGCTCAGTACGGCGAGACTTCACCTGTAAACCGCGTTGAGTACGGCGGAACCGAAAAGGGCATTATCTGCGCCGGTACCTGCTACCAGTATGTAAAGGAAGTTTTCGGCGACAGCGTATCGGTATTAAAACTCGGACTCGTCAATCCGCTTCCTGTTGATATTATCAAGGACTTCGCCTCAAAGGTGGACAAGCTCTATGTTATTGAGGAGCTCGACGGAATCATCGAGGGTCACCTCAACTCGCTCGGCATTCCCTGCATTGGCAAAGAGATGTTCACACCTCTCGGCGAGTACAACCAGACCACTATCCGCGAGGCGTTCGGTATGGCTCAGCCCGAGTTCAAGACCTCCGACACAGCGGTTCCCGTCCGTCCGCCCGTAATGTGCGCCGGATGTCCGCACCGCGGTTTGTTCTACACGCTCTCAAAGCACAAGATCACCTGCCTCGGCGACATCGGCTGCTACACACTCGGCTCGGCGGCTCCCTTGTTCGCGCTCGATTCAACGCTCTGTATGGGCGCGTCCGTATCGGGACTCCACGGCTTTAACAAGGCAGGCGGAAAAGACACCGAGGGCAAAACAGTCTGCGTTATCGGCGACTCCACCTTTATGCACTCGGGTGTAACAGGACTTATCAATATCGCGTACAACGCTTCAAATTCGACCGTCATTATCCTCGATAACTCCATCACAGGTATGACAGGCCACCAGCAGAACCCCACCACGGGCAAGAACATCAAGGGCGAGCCTGCTCTTGCTGTC
Organism: uncultured Ruminococcus sp.; assembly: GCA_902798605.1. Next base: position 11,927 of record CADBXH010000101.1, read on the forward strand.
AACCTCGAGGAGCTCTGCAAATCAATCGGCATCGACCGCGTAAGGGTAGTTGACCCCTACAACCTCAAGGAGTGCGAGGAAGCGATTTTGGAAGAGCTCGCTGTTGACGCACCGAGCGTTATAATCTCGCGCAGGCCTTGTATGCTCCTCAAATACGTCAAGGCAAAACCGCCCGTTAAGGTAAACAAAGACAAGTGCGTAGGCTGCCGTCAATGTATGAAGCTCGGCTGCCCCGCGATCAGCTTTAAGGATAAAAAGGCAGTTATCGACTTTACACAGTGCGTAGGCTGCGACGTCTGCACACAGCTTTGTCGTGTGGGCGCGATCGAGAAAGGGGAGAGATAAATGGAAACTAAAAATGTAATGATCGTCGGCGTAGGCGGTCAGGGAAGTCTCCTCGCGAGCAAGCTGCTCGGTAAGCTGCTCACAGCCGAGGGCTATGATGTAAAGGTAAGTGAAGTCCACGGAATGAGCCAGCGCGGCGGTTCGGTAGTAACATACGTCCGCTTCGGCGACAAGGTTTATTCTCCCGTGATCTCAAAGGGAGAGGCGGACTTTATCGTGTCATTTGAAAAGATCGAGGCGGCTCGCTATGCCGACACTCTCAAAAATGACGGCAAGATCATCGTTAATTCTCAGATGATCGACCCTATGCCCGTCATCACAGGCGCTGCAGAGTACCCCGAAAACGTGCTCGACGAGCTAAAGGACAAGGGCGTTTTTGTTGATGAGATCGACGCTCTCAGCCTTGCTCAGCAGGCAGGCAACGCAAAAAGCGTAAATATCGTACTTATGGGCAGACTTGCCAAGTATTTCCACATAGATTATGACAAGTGGACAGAAGCGATCAAGGTTTCGGTTAAGCCTCAGTTTGTTGACGTGAACTTGAAGGCTTTTGAATTGGGTTATAGATCATAGTAGTCAGTTTGCAGGACTACACAACCGGAATAGTAATTCATAAGGAGTGATTACAATGGGAAATTATTTTCAGCCCGAAGTCGAGACGATGTCCCGCGAAAAGATACGCTCGATTCAAAATGAAAAAATCGTCAAG
>CADBXH010000102.1 GCA_902798605.1 uncultured Ruminococcus sp.
CCAACAGATCTCAAACAAGGGCTGTTAAGCATAAATCCCAAAAGTTCCCTCAAAACCAAAGACCGTTGTGATTTTTCTTAAGTTGACGACATTGCCTGTCAGGGGAATTTCACATGGGTGCTCCCCTACAATGATTTGGAACTGTTAACTTTTGTAGACTACATTGCTCTGACGGTAAAGCTCCGAAAGTTGTCAACTAAATACGTTTTATCAGTTGACAATACTGCCGCTCGGTGGTATAATGTCAACAGAATGATTTTTTGGAGTTGACAATATGAAAAACAAAAACAATTCAAAACTAAAGCTCACAACGCTCGCTATGGCGCAGATCGCGGTTTGCACGGCGCTTTTGTGCGTGCTCTCTCCGCTGGCTATCCCTCTGCCGATACCCGTGCCGTTTACGCTTCAGGTGCTCGTCGTCGTACTTATCGCGCTCATTCTAAAACCCGTATACGCGCTTATCGCCCAGCTGCTGTACACTCTGCTCGGCATCGTCGGGCTGCCTGTGTTTTCCGGCGGAAGAAGCGGGATCGGCGCAATACTCTCCCCGACCGGCGGGTTTATAATCGGGTTTATCTTTGCCGCGTTTTTTGTGAGCCTTTTAAATAGAAAGCTGAAAATCAAAAATCCGTTTGTGAGGTACATAACCGCCTCGGTCGCCGCGGGCATCCCCTGCATATATATCCCCGGGATCGCTATGTATATGCTGTATGTCCAAGTCGATCTGCTGAGCGCTGTCGTGACGCTCACCTCTGTATTCATACTGATCGACCTCGGAAAATGCGTCATCGCGTCACTGCTGGCGGTGCCTGTCAATAAGGCGTTGGATAAAGTAACAAAGTAAGGGCGAGCATTGCTTGCCCGAGGATAAAAACATCATTATTCCCGATACTGCGGGCGTGCAATGCACGCCCCATTATTTTTTAAAAACTTCTTGACATATCTATTGATTTGTATTACTATTAAATCGTACTACATTAACTAATACAATTACCTCATATCAAGTTGAGAGCGACCGTAGTGCGGCGTTGTTTTGATTTCAACGGACAAACGGAGGGGAAACTATGTTTCAAATCGATTTTTCGGCACGGATCCCGATTTACGAACAACTCTACTACAATGTTATAAAGCTCGCTTCGGCGGGTGTGATAAAGCCCGGCGACAAGCTTCCGCCGGTACGGGTCATCGCCGCTGAACTCGGTATCAACCCCAACACCGCCGCAAAGGCATACAGAGAGCTTGAACAAGACGGATACATCTTCTCGTCTGTCGGCAGGGGCAGCTTCCTCACCGACAAGCTCGACGAGCACTCCGCCCAAAGGCTTGTTGTGTTAAAGGAATTCAGCACAGCGGCAAAAAACGCCGCGACCTTCGGCGCAGAAAAAAGCCGGCTGATCGAAATCGTAGAAGAGCAGTTCAAAAACAAATAACGCTTTATAAACACAAATCTGAAATATATTAAGGAGGTTTAGCGCCTTGATCAAAATCAAACAACTTACCAAACGCTTTGATAAGGTCGTTGCCGTTGACGGTATGACCCTTGATATAGCGTCCGGGACCGTTTTGGGTCTTGTAGGCAGCAACGGAAGCGGAAAATCAACGCTATTGCGTATGCTATCGGGGGTGTTCGCGCCCGACGGCGGAGAAATATTGCTCGACGGTGAAAAACTGTTTGACAACCCCGCCGCCAAAGGCAAATGTTACTTTATCCCCGACTTCCCGTACTTTTACAACGACAGCACGGTTGAAAACACCGCGAGCCTGCTGCGCGATGTCTACCCGAACTGGAGCGAAAATCAGTACGAAAAATACTGCTCTGTATTCCCGATCGACCGCAACGTCAGGATACTCAATATGTCAAAGGGTATGCAGCGTCAGGCGGCGCTTATTTTGGCGCTTTCGACCTGTCCGGATTACCTTTTCCTCGACGAGATCTTCGACGGGCTCGACCCGGTGGTGCGGCATTTGCTCAAAAAGATATTGATAGAACACGTTATCGAGCACAAGATGACGGTCATCATCGCTTCGCACAACCTCCGCGAGCTCGAGGACCTGTGCGACAGGGTCTGTCTTATGCACCGCGGCAAGGTTGTTATGGAGCGTGACATCGACTCATTAAGGCTTGAATTCAGAAAGGTGCAGATAGCGTTCAATCAGATCCCCAACGTGCCGAATTTGTTTGAGGGTATCAACGTTGTTAACGTATGGCGAAACGGCAACGTATTCAACGTGACGATCCGCGGCACCGAGGAAGAATTTATGCCAAAGATAAACGCGCTTGATCCCGCGTATGTCTCGGCAATGCCGCTGACGCTGGAAGAAATATTTATTTGTGAAATGGGGGCTGCCGGTTATGACACAAACAGTATCCTTTAAAGAAAAATTCAAAAGCGGCTTTGCCCTGTTCAAATGGGAACTTAAAAGCTGTACCAGAACACTCTTTGTGTTCTCTCTGCTGGCCGGAGCTTTTCTCACGATTGTCCTGACACTATGTATAATGAGCGGATTATCTAACGGAAGCAGCGATGAATTTGACTACGAGAAGTTTAAGAACTCGATAACGTCATTCCAGTACGTCGCCGCTTACCTTGTCTTTTTCCTAAACGCCGTATTTACTATTGTATACACGATCCGCATTTATTCTTATCTTCACAACAAGCGCAAAGCGGATCTTTACGGTTCAATGCCGATAAGCAGGCGCACGTTTTATATTTCAAAAACCGTTTCGGCTTACTTGCTTTCGATAATACCCGCATTGTTTTTCTTTGGTATGATCTCATTGATTTCGGTATGCTTCGGTGTGCCGGTAAACGCTCATGTTGCAATGTTTTACGTAAAGCTGCTGATCGGCGCGATCGCCTGTATATCATTCTACGGACTGCTGGCGGTTTGCTGCGGCACAACGCTCAATACCGTACTGTCATTCATCGCGATAAACTTCGCCTATCCGGTCGCCACACTTTTTATCAAAGCCACGATCAGGTCGTTCTTTACCGGTATGTCGACAAATCAGTATAATTCAACATTCATTATGAAGGCGCTTTCTCCTCTTTCGGCTTACGGCGGAGCGAATATCATCTACTGGATACTTTTTACCGCCGCCTGTCTTTTCCTCGGGATCCTGCTCGTTAAGAAAAGGCGCGCGGAGTGCGCTCAGATCTCGTTCGCTTTCTATTTGCCCTGCCATATCGTAAAGCTTCTGGTTTCATTTATATCAGGTATGTTCCTAGGTACACTTTTCGGCTCGATCAACGTTTTCTCCTACGGATATCTCGGCTTTATTTTCGGCTTCATACTCGGCAGCATACCCACATATATAATCACACATCTGATCATGCACAGGGGATTTTCAAATCTCGTCAAATCCGCCATCCCCTTCGCTTCTACGGTCGCTTTGGTGTTCTTGCTTGTGGCTTTCTGCAACTTCGATCCCCTCGGCTACAACCGGTACGTTCCCAACGAGGAGAACATCGAGAGCGCGGGTCTGGTGGACCTCGGTGACTGTTGCTTTATAAAGACAAAGTCCGACTTTGAGATCGCAAATATGGCGTCCGATGATTACAACGACAATGGCAATATCTCATCGATTGTTGACTATCACAGAACAATATTGGAAAAAACCGATATCGATTCCCATGAAAGGTTCGGCGCAGTCTGGTCAAATCTTTTTATCAGCAACGTTTCGTCCGAATATTTTGACGAAGGTTATTGCGTTGCATACAGGCTGAACAACGGCAAGCTTGTTTACAGGTACTACGATAGTTTTTCTGTCGGCGGGCTTTTCAACTCAAATTACATAAACTTGGACACAGACTATACCAAAACACTAACCAAATCCGACACATACTTCATCAACTATAGCGCGCTTATGAACAACGACATCGACTCGATCAATGATATGCACGTTATTGAATTTGAAAACACATACAGGGAAGAGTCCTCCGGCGGATACTGGAGCGAAAATGAAACTATCCATATTTCCGAAAACCAGAACGTCGATCCCGATAAAGTTAAAGCGGACAGGGAAAAATTGATGGAGGCTTATCGCGCGGACGTTAAGGAGTTCGGCAAAGAGAACCGCACCGAAAAACCTGACTACAAGATCGCGATAAAATTCGACGAGCCCAAAAGCACGAAAAACGAATCGCTGCTCAATACTTTCATTGCCTTGGTGTCCAACGACGACTCGCCCGAGGAAGCATGCGTTTACTCGGACTATAAAAACACGATTGAAGCACTGAAGGAAATCGGCGTTTTGAAGTCCGACGGCTCGCTCAACGAAGACTCATGCCCCTATAAGATCACCGGCGGATACGAATATCCGAGAAAATGGAGATAAACCGCAAACAAAATAATTATGCAAGGGTTAAGGGTAAAAACACCTTTAGCCCTTGTTTTATGCTCAATTCTGTATTGACAAACTCGCGTTTCGGTGCGATAATATTAGGGTATATGTAATTAAGGAGTGATTTTATGGCAAAGGAGCTTGCTAAGAATTACAAGCCCTCTGAATTTGAGGATAAGATCTACGACTTCTGGATAGAAGGTAACTACTTTCACGCGGAGGCTGACCCTGACAAAAAGCCCTATACTATAGTAATGCCGCCGCCGAACATTACAGGCCAGCTGCACATCGGTCACGCGCTTGACGAGACTCTGCAGGATATCCTTATCCGCTGGAGGAGGATGTCGGGTTATTCCGCGCTTTGGCTGCCCGGAACCGACCACGCGTCTATCGCCACCGAGGCGAAGATCGTTGAAGCTATGCGCAAGGAAGGCGTTTCAAAGGACGATTTGGGGCGTGAGAAATTCCTTGAGCGCGCGTGGGACTGGAAGCGCGAATACGGCGGAAGGATCACCAAACAGCTTCGCAAGCTGGGCGTTAGCTGCGACTGGAGCCGCGAGCGCTTTACGATGGACGAGGGCTGCTCGGACGCGGTCAAAGAGGTATTCGTAAAGCTCTACAACGAGGGCAAGATCTACCGCGGCAACCGTATGGTAAACTGGTGTCCGCACTGCAACACCTCTATCTCGGACGCTGAGGTCGAGTACGAGGAACAGCAGGGCCATTTTTGGCATATCCTCTACAAGGTTCAGGAGACAGGCGAGTTTTTGGAGATCGCCACCACCAGACCCGAGACGATGCTCGGCGATACCGCCGTTGCGATAAATAAGGACGACGAAAGATATAAGCACCTGCACGGCTGCCACGTTATCCTGCCGCTGCTCGACAAGGTCATCCCGATCGTCTGCGATGAGCACGCCGATATGGAAAAGGGCACGGGCGTTGTAAAGATCACCCCCGCCCACGACCCGAACGACTACGAGGTAGGTCAGCGCTGCAAGCTCCCGATCGTCCGCGTATTCACCTACGACGGCTTTATGACCGGCGCCGAGGACGTTAAGGCTTACGAGGAGCTAAAGGCAAAGGGCAATCTCGCCGAAAACGAGCCCGAGGTGCTCGACTGCGGCAAGTACGCAGGTATGTCGACAATGGACGCGAGAAAGGCTATCGTCGAAGACCTCACCGCGCTCGGTCAGCTCAAAGAGGTAAAGCCCCACACCCACGATGTAGGAACCTGCTACCGCTGCCACACCACCATCGAGCCGATGGTATCAAAACAGTGGTTCGTAAGGATGGAACCGCTCGCCAAGCCCGCTATCAAGGCGGTCAAGGACAAGGACACAAAGTTTGTTCCCGAGCGTTTTGAAAAGATATATTTCAACTGGATGGAGAACATCAAGGACTGGTGTATCTCTCGCCAGCTCTGGTGGGGTCACAGGATCCCGGCATACTACTGCGACGAATGCGGCGAGGTAGTCGTAGCCAAGGAAGCTCCCGAAAAATGCCCCAAGTGCGGCTGCACACACTTGACTCAGGACGAGGATACCCTCGACACCTGGTTCAGCTCAGCGCTCTGGCCGTTCTCAACTCTCGGATGGCCTGAGAACACCGAAGATCTAAAATACTTCTACCCCACAAACACCCTTGTAACAGGCTATGACATCATCTTCTTCTGGGTCGCGAGAATGGTATTCTCCGCGCTCGAGCACACCGGAGAGGTTCCGTTTGACACCGTATTTATCCACGGAATCGTCCGCGATGAGCTCGGCAGAAAGATGTCAAAATCACTCGGCAACGGCGTTGAC
>CADBXH010000103.1 GCA_902798605.1 uncultured Ruminococcus sp.
TATCATTAAGTACAAAATAAAAATCCCTGCACGCAAAAGCGTACAGGGACGAATTTTATCCGTGGTACCACCCTGATTCCCGTAAAACGGGCTCTCATCTGACTTTTAACGGTGTCTGCCGTCAGAACCTACTGCTGTTTCAATCCTGCCACTCGGGAGCGAACTTCACATTGATCCGCAATAACGCGCTTTCAGCCGCCGACGCGCCTCTCTTTCAGAGCAGGAGTCAAAGCTACTCTCTCCGTCGCTGTGTTTTTTTGTCTTATATTATCAGCCTTCGTTTTCGACCGAAAGCATCAGCTATCTTTAGTATAATACCACTGTTCACCCGATTTTGCAAGGGGTAAAGCGAATTAATTTGATTTAGGGTAAATATTTGCCCGAGGCAAGGTAGAGTCTGTACCACTCGTTGTGCGTGAGCTCGACCTTTGACGCCTGACATATATCGCTGAGGTGGTTCGGGTTCATCGTACCCGCTATCGCCTGCATTTTTGCGGGGTGTCGGAGTATCCAAGCAATTGCCACGGCGGTTTTTGGCACGCCGTACTTCTCCCCTATCTCCCACAAAACGCGGTTTAGCTCGGGGAATTCGGGGCTGTCGACAAAGCAGCCCTTAAAAAATCCGTACTGCAACGGCGACCAAGCCTGGATCGTAACATCATTTAGGCGGCAATAGTCGAGCGTGCCGTTATCGCGGTCAAGCGAGCGCTCAGTAGTGATATTGTTAACGTACAGCGCCTGATCGAGAAGCTGCGACTGCTCCAGCGAAAATTGAAGTTGGTTGAATACAAGCGGCTGACGGATGTGTTTTTTCAGCACCGCGAACATCATTGAAGGCACGTTGCTAACACCGAAATATTTTACCTTTCCGCTTTTTTCAAGCTCGTCGAACGCCTCGGCGATCTGCTCCGGCTCATAGAGCAAGTCGGGTCTGTGCAGCAAGAGCGAATCGAGATATTCGCATTTTAATCTGCGCAGGCTGTCATCCACGCTGTTGATTATATTCTCCTTTGTCCAGTTGAACTCGCCTTGGTCTGAAAGGATACCGCACTTGCTCTGTATAAAAACATCCTCGCGCTTTATCCCTGTTTTTGGGAACGCGTCGCCGAAGCGGGTCTCCGCCTCGCCGTTTTCACCGTAACAGGTGGCGTGGTCGTAATAATTGATACCTAAATCATAAGCGGTGCGGATGATATTCGCGGCGTCATCTACGGATAGCGCCGGCATCCGCATACAGCCCATAATTATTGATGACGCGTTTTGCGGTCCGTTTAAGACATTGATGTACTTCATATTTTACCTCACTTAATAATTATCAATACCCGTTATCGACTATCTCCCAGCCGCCTTTATCATTTTTTGACAGCAGCCATTTATAGTCCGTATAATCGTGATTAGGCTCGAACGCCTTATCCGCTGTGTTTTCCGGCGTGCGGAAATCCATCAGCAATTCAATAAACTCGGTGTAGTTTTGCTTGGGATATTTAGCTTTGGCTTTTGCGATCTCCTCATCGGAAGCGGCGTCATCGCCCGCGTAACGAATACTCTTCAGACAAAAACCGTCAAAGCCCGCGAACCGGCACTTTGCCTGTATCACAGCGTTTTTGAGATCATCCTCCGTATACTTTGCGGAACTGCCATAGTCAACGGTTATGTCTCCCGAGCTTGCGGCGCCAAGGTATTCCTCAAAGGTGATACCCTTTGACATAATTTTCCCGGCAACATCGGCGTTGTCTATATAGCGGATATGCCACGGCTCATAGGCGTAGCCGGTGATGTGCTCCTTGCCCTCAAGATAGCGGAGGATAAATCCGTAGCTGTCAAGCTTTTTGTGTATCTTCTCCCAAATCTCGGGATACTGCACCATATCCTCGTTCTCGGTGATATCCTTGCCGTCTATGATAAGATAAAGGTCGAGCGCAAGTCCCGTGTGATGCTCCGAAAAGCCGGGCTTTGCCACCGTTTTAGCGGCATAATCGGCGCCGTATTGCTTGGTAAAATCGTCCATAATACGCTGCTGCTCGGCTACGCTTCTGTAGGCGGAGTCAAGGTCTACATATACTCCCTCTTTCTCCAAATCAGCCTTGAGCTTTAGGTACGCGTCGTATGCCTTTGACTCAACTTCGACGTCATCCTTGATCGAGTTGGTCATATGGACGGTTTGAAGCTTTTGCTCCCAGCCGTCGGGAAGCGCGTGCGTTTTGTTTACGAGCGCCATATAATCTATACCGCCGGGCTTTGCCTCATCTACGCTCGCCTCATCGGCAGTAGCTTCATCGGCAGTCGCAGCGCTTGATTCCTTTTCGGTATTGTTGTTGCAGCCTGCGAGCACCGCTGTCGTGAGCAGACAAAAGCAGAGTATCAGGCTTAAAAATATACTTTTTTTCATTATGTTTACCTCCTTCGCACAACCGCGAATCAATATATTTTATAATATCACATCATTCACTGTCTTTCAATATATACGGCAAGAATAATAACCATTTCCCTTGTCATAATCATTCACTCGTGATATACTGGATTTGCAACGGAAATGAAGGGAGATAATACTATGAGTGACGTCTTCAGGCTTGCGCCGCCGAAAAAGAAAGGAATTATGAGTCTGGTTTTCAGCCGTTTTTCCATTATCGCCTTGCTGATACTTCTGCAAATAGCACTGTATGTTGTCATCTACGGCTGGCTGATCCATTTACTGCCGTTTTTCTCGGTGTTCTTGGTGATTTTTACATTGCTTATGGTCTTTTATCTGTTCAACAACAATATGGATTACAGCGCAAAGCTTACATGGATGCTTGTTATCGCCGTGCTGCAGGTACCGGGCGCTATATTTTTGCTGTTCACTCAGACGAATGTCGGGTACCGTAAGCTCTCGCAAAGAGAAAACGCGCTGATACATATGACACGAAGGGCGATCGAACAGCCGAAGGACGCTGTTGCCGCTCTCGAAAACGACGATTCAGGCACAAAGGAGCTGGTTAAATACCTCAACCGCAGCGGTTGTTTTCCGGCGTATTGCAACACCGAGGTAACATATTTCCCAATCGGCGAGGATAAGTTTGAAGCTATGCTGAAGGAGCTTGCCAAAGCCGAAAAGTTCATCTTTATGGAGTACTTTATTTTGGAAGAGGGTTATATGTGGGGCAAGATCCTCGAGATACTCGTCGAGAAAGCAGCGCAGGGCGTAGAAGTCCGCGTTATGTACGACGGTATGTGCGAGATGTCCACCATCCAGCCGGATTATTATAAGCTGCTGAGGGAAAAGGGTATAAAAGCAAAGGCTTTTTCTCCTATCCGCCCGTTATTATCCTCCCACTACAACTACAGAGATCACCGCAAAATTCTCGTCATAGACGGCGAGGTCGCTTTTAACGGCGGAATAAACCTCGCAGACGAATACATCAACCGCGTTGAACGCTTCGGTCACTGGAAGGACACCGCGGTAATGCTGCACGGCGACGCCGCAAAGAGCTTTACGCTGATGTTTTTGCAGATGTGGAATATCGACGAAAAAAACGCGGAATTCGAACAGTGGCTCACGCCTAACCAAACAACGCCCAAACACCCGAGCGGAATCGTTGTCCCGTACGGAGACAGTCCGCTGGACGGCAGAAAAGTCGGCGAGACCGTTTATATGGACATCATCAACCGCGCAAACGATTATGTTCATATTATGACGCCGTACCTGATACTCGACGGCGAGCTTGAAGCCGCGCTGAAATACGCCGCCGAGCGCGGGGTCGACGTAAAGATCATCCTCCCCGGAATACCCGATAAAAGCACGGCATACTCTCTTGCAAAATCACATTACAGCCGTTTAATAGCCTCGGGGATAGAAATTTACGAGTACACCCCGGGATTCGTCCACGCAAAGGTTTTTGTCAGCGATCACTGCAAAGCCACTGTCGGCACGATCAACCTCGACTACCGCAGCCTGTACCATCACTTTGAGTGCGCGACCTATATGTACAAAACTGATTGCATTCCGGACATAGACGCGGACTTTGACGAAACACTGTCAAAATGCCGCAAGGTGACCCGCAAAACCATTAAGGACGAAAAGCTGTCGTACAAGATAATGGGAACTATACTAAAATTCATCGCGCCGCTTATGTAGCGAAAAAAGTAAAAAACAAAAGAACAGAGGCTGACTTAAAACTCGAAAGTTTTTTAGGTCAACCTCTTTGTTTGTCTAAATTTTGTTATTATGATCTGTTGGGGAATTCGGTTATAATACCTGCCGCGTACTCTTGAATCAGGATCGCGTCAAGTGTATCCGCATTACCGTCGTTGTTTACATCTGCAATATGGATCTGCTCATCGGTGAGCTGAATCTTTTCACCTGCATACTTCTGAATCAATATCGCGTCAAGTATATCAACCGAGCCGTCATTATTTACGTCGCCTTTGATAACCGGTTCAACCGGCTCTGTAGTATCTGCGGGAGAAGTCGTCGCAACAACAGGATAGGTGGTTTCCGCGGGGAATGTTGTCACGTCCGCGGGGACTGTTGTCACTTCCTCAGGCTCAGTCGCGTCCATATCCTTGATGATCACCTCATAACCGTTCGCGGTTTTTACTGTGAGCTCATCGACCGAAAAATACACAACGGTATTGACGCCGGTAAGTTCTCCGTAAGTGCAATATTCCACATCGATTTCTATATCCGCGGTCAACAAAGGATCGCCTTTTTTCACCGTCACGGGTGAAGCGCCGGCAAAGCTGCCCTTCAGCATCCAAATATCATCTTCCGCTGTTTTGCAGTCCATTGCGGTGAATGGCGTATAGCTGTTCAGGGTAACGCCTTCTTCCTCGTGATAAAGCGTGAATTTAAAGCTTACTATATCCAGATCCTCGGGCGCGGTAAAGTTAAGCGTGTGACTACCGTATGTGTTTCCCGTAAAGACTTCATTATCCTTGCAGTAATTTGAATCCTGCCGGATATTGTAATTTGCCCAGTCCTCACAATGATTGGTAGAATCCTCATAGTCGTCCTCGCCCGAATAGGTAAAGCCGATCGCTTCTTCATCAGTGACGCTCGCCGTTACGCTTTGAGAACACACAGCCGCAACAGTGACTGTCATAATCACTGCCATCAAAGCAGCTAAAAGCTTGATTTTAATCATAGATAACCCTCCAAAGAATTAATTTATCCGAGCCTTTAAGAGCGCGCAAAAATGTTCATTTATCATTATTTTGCGAACACGCCAAGACTATGTATTTATAATAACATAGTATGAATTTTAAGTCAACTTTTTTTGTGAGTTGTTGATTTGCTTTTGTGATATTTATCACGCAAGTAGCTTGTGGTGGAGATGACGTGTGTTCGTGTAATGCGAAAACTTCCTGCTCGTTTGTTGCGGCGTGTGTTGTGTGCAAACGCGGTGGGGCTCGGCGCCCTAAAAACATCGCACTGCGATGTTTTCTTAACGGGCTGTTCGATTCCCGTCATCTCTTTCACCAAAAAAAATATGATGCCCTGAGGCTAGGTTCTGCGTTTGGATTTCAGTGGAGATGACGTGTGTTCGTATAATGCGAAAACTTCCTGCTCGCTTGTTGCGGCGTGACCGCGTGCCGCAGCTGTCAGCGCGCCTTTGGAAAGAACGGATTAACAGGCAAGTCGGATCAACGGCGCATTTGAACGCGGTCGTAACGGTAAAGTTTCTTTCTGATGAAGATTGCATTTCTACCTAAAAACATCGCACTGCGATGTTTTCTTAACGGGCTGTTCGATTCCCGTCATCTCTTTTCACCAAAAAAATATGACGCCCGAAGGCGTCAATTTTTTTTGGTGGAGATGACGGGAATCGAACCCGTGTCCGAAAAGAATTCGCCGGGATTTTCTCCGAGCGCAGTCGTTATTTTAGGTCTCCCCCGCCGTACCGCCTAACGACAGGCTATACGGGTCGGCAGCTCCTGATGTGTGACGGGGAGCGGAGCAGGTCCCTGTTCACATTTACCTCTGATCGACGCCCCTTACGCGGCCGAGGTACTCCGCGCAGGGACGGGCTGCATCAAGCAGCCATTCTAACTGTATTTTTGTCAGTTATTTTTAAGTTTACGGATTTTATGGCGGTTCCGCACCGCCGCTCGCTTATCCGGGGTCGTTCTCCCCGTCGAAACCTTTACATCCCCAT
>CADBXH010000104.1 GCA_902798605.1 uncultured Ruminococcus sp.
GAAAACTCCCTGTCAAAGCTGAACGCCGTGTTTTCGATCGCGAGCTTCGCGACCAAACCGGACGTTTTATCCGAGCTCATCTTCGTCGGGCTCATAAATGCTCATATCGTGGTTTTTGATCTCGTCAATAGCGAGGAGCACGGGCTTATCCTCTGTAACAACGCCCTCCTCCTCAAACTTTTGGGTAATCTCTCTGGCTCTTTTTGACACGCCCACTACAAGCGCGTACTTGCTCTGCTTACCCTGGAATAACTCGTCTACGTCAACCTTATGCATAATAAATCTCCTTATTTTCCGTTTGTTATGATACCGTATATTTCTTCGACCGCGTCTTCAAGCTTATCGTTAACAACGATGTGCTTGTAGCGATCCTTGTATTTTATCTCGTGTTCAACTTCCTTGAGGCGCTTTTTAATAGCGGACTCATCCTCTGTTCCTCTGCCTCTGAGCCTTTCTTCAAGGACCTCAAGCGACGGCGGAACGATAAATATGCTCAAAATATCGGGGAAGTTCTCCATTACCTGAAGTCCTCCCTTGACCTCGATCTCGAGCACTACATTGTAGCCTTGGGTGAGCATTTCGTTCACCTGCTCGATCGGAGTGCCGTAATAATTGTCGCAGTATTTTGCGTACTCAAGGTAACCGTCCTCTTCGATGACCTTTTCGAATTCTTCTTTGGTGACGAAGTTATAGTCAACGCCGTCTACCTCGTCGGGTCTGGGAGCTCTTGTTGTGTTTGAAACGGACAGCTTGATGCTGCTGTCTCTTTTCATAAGCTCCTTCAGGATAGTACCCTTGCCTACTCCCGAGCAACCCGAGTACAAAACCAGTCTACCCATTTTTTCACTCATCTTTGTCCTCACTTTCTTCAGCTCTGTTCTGAATGGTCTCACAGGAAACAGCCGACAATACAACGTGATTGCTCTCGCATATCAAAACCGACTTGCATTTTCTGCCGCAGGTCGAATCTATAAGCATACCGTTTGCCTTTGCCTCCTGCACTATGCGCTTGACGGGTGCGGAATCGGGAGCCGCAACAGCCACAAGCTTGTCAAGGCTGACAAGATTGCCGAACCCAATATTTAATAACTTCATAAAATACCCTCTTTTTGAGTTAAGATTGCGCTTGCGCGCAAGTTAAGAGGCTTCGCCGTGAACATTTGAACCTAACTTTGAGAATAAATAATAACTTGCGAAGCAATCTTAACTTTTGCGAAGCAAAATCTTAACTTCAACGAAGTTGAATCTTAACTTTGCGAAGCAAATCTTCACTCTTATTCTATATTCTGAACCTGTTCTCTGATTTTTTCTATCTCGCCCTTGATCTCTACTACCATATGAGCGAGCGTTGAATCCTGAACCTTTGAGCCGATGGTGTTCGCCTCGCGGTTCATCTCCTGGATAATAAAATCTATCTTTCTGCCGACAGGCTCGTCGAGCTCGAGTATCTTTTTGAGCTGGTCAAAATGGCTTCTGAGCCTTACGGTCTCCTCCGCTACGGCGACCTTGTCCGAGAATACCGCGACCTCGGTGAGCACCCTCTGTTCATCGATCTCCACGCTGAAGCTCTCGAGCGTCTGGCGTATCCTTTCGAGCAGTCTTTCCTCGTACTCCTTAACGGTCTGCGGCGAGCGTTCCTCGATCTTCTCAACGATGCCCAAAATAGTCTCGGCACGACTGAGGATATCCGCCTTGAGCTTTTCTCCCTCAGTCTCGCGCATCGCGATAAATGAGGTGATAGCTTCCTTTGCCGCAGTGAGCACATCGGCGATTATCTGCTCCTCGTCCTCGGGAGCCTTGTGCACCGTGAACACCTCGGGGAAACGCGCGAGCGACACAACGGTCACGTCGTTTTCAACTCCGTAGGTCTCGGATATCTCCTTCATTGCGCCGAGGTAGCCCGACACGAGCTGGTGGTTCACCGTGACCTCGGACGGGGTCTGTTCGCTCTGGCTGACGCTTACATAAACATCTATCTTGCCCCTGGCGACATAAGAGTTAACAAAGCTCTTTAGCTTGTCGTCAAGAAAGTTGTAGCCTCGCGGAGTGCGCGCCGAAAACTCAAAGTAGCGGTGGTTTACGCCCTTGATCTCAACGGTGATCTCTCTGCCGTTCAGCTCGGTCTCGCATCTGCCGAAGCCGGTCATTGACCTTATCATAACAACGACTTCCTTTCGTATATTGTTTTTATATTGTTTTAGTTCCGGATAATTATACCACTATAAGCGCGCTTTGACAATGGAGTTGTTACAAAACTGTAATCAAATAAACCTGAAATTTATGTGATAATTCGGTATCAGAATAATAATGTCACTTTTTTCGCTTGATTTATTCTTTTAAAAGTAGTATTATATAGGATAGTATAAAAAAGGAGGTATATGTCTTGGACGATAATAAAGATCTAAAGACCCCTGTGGATCCCGAGGTTTCGGATCCTGATACAGAAGATACAAAGCCCTTAGCGGAGGAAGCGGAAGACACCGCCGAGGATTCTGATTCCGAAAAAGACTATTCGTTGGATGACTTTGACGATGACAGCGACGCCGAGGAAGATGACGAGTCGGACGATGAAGAAGATGACGAGTTGGATGAATTGGAAGAACTGGAAGACTCTGAATATGAGGACGAGCCCGCAAAGAAAAAGCCGCTTATCCAAAAGACTATCATTATCTCACTTGTGATCGTGATCATTGCGGTACTGGCCGCGCTGGTTATCAAGTTGTTCTTTGACAATGATGTTACCGGTACGTGGAAATACACAATAGAGATGCCGGCTAATACTATGAGCGCTTCAAGCGACGAAGCTGCTACTACCGAATATGACTGGTACTTTACATTTAAAAGGGATAAAACCGTTACATTGACGATCGGCTCTATCTCGAGCGTAGGTACTTATGAGATCGGTACGAACGATGAAGGCAAACAAACGGTAACTCTTGATCTCTATTTTACTCCGTCTTCAAGAATAATGAACCTTGAATTTGATTATAAAGTCAACGGTAATATCTTTACAGGTAAATCATTGACCCTGTCAAGAAGCGTCACATCTTATACCGGACAAACAGAAACCGAGGACTTAGAGCTTAAATCCGCGTCTATTGAAGCTCCCGAGATCAAACGCACCGGAGAATTTGAAAAGGACGAAGACCTCATTGGCGAGTGGAAATACAACGAAGACGAGTATTCGTTTACTTATCAGTTCAACGACGACGGAACGATCCGCAACACTCAAAAGCTTCAAACGAACGGCAACACTTATATGGGCTTACAGTTAGGTGAAGATGAAAACTCCGAGCCTAAGATCTATGAGATCGACATAGACGGTCTCTACAGCTCAAATGAAAACACCATTACGATCGACTCTTTCTTCTTTGAGCAAAACAGCAGACAAATCTTATTTAAGCGCGACGGCGATATTCTTTATATCAACGATCCCGCATTAGGACAAGGATACCTGCCGTTTACAAAGGATGGCTCGGCAACTGTTGATCAGGCGGCAAGGATGCAGGCTCAACAACAGCAGGCTCAGCAGCAGGCTCAACAGCAGGCTACTCAGCAAGGACAGCAGCAGGCTACTCAGCAAGCAACAAAACAAGCCACACAACCTGTAACACAGGCTCAATAAGCACAAAAGCTCCCCGTAAAAAGGGAGCTTTTTCTTGACTCAAAAAAGTTCTTGTGATATACTTCTAACGTAGAATATAAAAGCAAAGGGATGATTATATGTCAGGACATAACAAATGGAGTACTATCAAACAGAAAAAGGGTAAAAACGACGCGGCGCGCGCGAAGGTGTTCACTAAGATCGGCAGAGAGCTGATCGTTGCTATCAAGACCGGCGGCAGCGCCGACCCCAACGTAAACTCAAAGCTCAGGGATACGATCGCCAAGGCTAAGGCTGCGAACGTTCCCAACGACAATATTGAGCGTATTATCAAAAAGGCGGCTAACGAGAGCGATTCCACAAACTACGAGGCTGTTACATACGAGGGCTACGGTCCCAGCGGCGTCGCCGTTATCGTAGAGGCGCTCACCGACAACCGCAACAGGACTGCCGGCGAGGTACGTCATTACTTTGACAAGTTCGGCGGTAATATGGGCGCGCAGGGCTGCGTCAGCTTTATGTTCAACAAAAAGGGCGTTATCATCATCGAGCGCGAGGAGCTCGAAAAGGACGAGGACGCTGTTATGACCGACGCGCTTGAGGTCGGCGCGGCTGACTTTGAGGCTGACGACGATATCTTTACCATCTATACCGAGCCCGAGGATTTCAGCGCGGTACGCGAGGAGCTTGAAAAGCTCGGATATGAGTTCGCCTCCGCCGAGGTCGAGATGGTTCCCGATACCTATGTAAAGCTCGAGGATGAGGAAACCGCGACAAAAATGCAGAAAATGCTCGATATGTTCGAGGACAACGACGATATCCAGAACATCTGGCACAACTGGGAAGAAGCGTGACGCTTCACCCAATTCGAGAAGACATCCCGGTGATAACGGAAAATACGGTCGCCCGACAACAATGTTTGTTATTAAATTATAGAGTTGAGGATCAAGAGTCAAATCTCTCCTCGACTCTTTTTATTATATATGGCGGTCTGCCCTTCCGTGGCAACAGGCGGCGCGTCTGACCTTAGTAATTGACCGAGGTTTGACGTGCTGTTTTTTATGTTTTGATATTAGCCAAGCTATTTAAAGCCTCCCCCAACGTGCAAAGCACTTTGGGGGGGTGGCATTTTGCTTGCAAAATGACGGAGGGGGCGGAGCTTCCTATAGCACGAGTTAAGATATTGCAATGGAAAACTTGGCGATAAGCCAAACGAAGCCCCCTCAGTCGCTTACGCAACAGCTCCCCCGAAACAAGTGTCGGGGGAGCCTTTAAAAAACTTTAATAATTTATTTTTTTCTTATAAACAGTATTCCCAGCGTATAGGGGCCGCAGTGGCTTGTAATTGTACAGCCGGCTGTGGTTTCCAAAATCTCCTCAAAGCCGGGGCTGAGCTGATTTATCTTCTTCCTTACTTCCTCGACGATCTGCTCGCTGCATTTTGTGTGGGTGATGAAGATACGGTGCTTGTCGATGTCGTCCCTGCCGTTCAGCCTGTCGGTGACATAGTTGAGGATGACTCTGTCGATTAGTCCGCGGTACTTTTTGGCGGACTGCATTTTGCCGTCGATGACCTCGATGCAGGGCTTGAGCTTCAAGAGGTTCGCGCCCAATGCCGCAACGGATGAACATCTGCCGCCCTTATGGAGATAGTCGATGCTGTCAACAACAAAGCTCGCCTCTACCCTGCCGGTGAGCTCGGAGCACTCCTTTTGTATCTCCTCGGGAGTCGCGCCGTTTTGAGCCATCTCGCAGCCGTGGAGGACAACGAGTCCCGAACCGGTCGAGAGGTTGCGGGTATCTACCACCTTGACATTGCCGACCTCCTCGGCAGCCATACACGCGGTGGCGTATGAGCTCGAGAAATCCGCGCTGATGCTGAAGTGAACAACTTCGTAGCCGTCCTTGGTGTATTTTTCAAACAAATCCGTCATATCGCTGAGATTGGGCGCGGAGGTCTTGGGAAGGATACCGGTCTTGTCTACAAAAGCGTAGATATCCTCGGGAGTAGCCTCTACCCCGTCCTTCAAAACATCGTCGCCCATTCCGACATAGAGCGGAAGGATGTCGATATCATATTTTTCAATAAGCTCGGGAGAAAGATCGCAGGTGCTGTCTGATGTGATTTTTATTTTCATAATAATACCTCAAATCAAAAATATCTGTAATTTTTTCCTGTGACTTTAGTATAGCATTATATTATTGATATTGCAACAAGTTTTTTCAACAAAAAACAAGAAAGTAAAACTGAATCAAGGCGAACCGGATGCAACGTCACGTTGCCGGATATGGATGCTAAGTCACGCTGGAACGCCTGACCCGCCGTTGCAGAAACGCAGCCGCTAACGCAAAGCTGTCCAAAGGCGGACTGTGGTGTCGTCACCACGACAGCAAAAGAGGCTGCAAAGGCAGCCTCTTTCGCGATTGTGTGTTTTATGAAAATGAATGCTTCAAAAA
>CADBXH010000105.1 GCA_902798605.1 uncultured Ruminococcus sp.
TCTCATACTCGCCTCTGTCTGAGGGTTCGATCTCCTTGGCGTACTTGACTACCTTGTTGTCGTAGAAGTAAATTCCCGGTACCGCGTAGTTTGACTTGGGATGCTCGGGCTTTTCTTCAATAGAAATAACCTTGCCATTGTCGTCAAACTCTACAACGCCGAAGGCTGTAGGGTCGTTTACGGGATATCCGAAAACCGTAGCGCCTGAATTTTTCTGTTTTGCTCTGAGCAGCATATTCGGGAAGTTCTGTCCGTAGAATACATTGTCGCCGAGAATAAGGCAAACGTTGTCGTCGCCGATAAATTCCTCGCCGATAACGAACGCCTGAGCAAGTCCGTTGGGCTCCTTTTGGACAGCGTACTGAATAGAGATGCCGAGGCGTGAGCCGTCGCCCAAAAGGTTTTGGTACAGCGGAGTGTCCTTTTCGGTAGAGATAACAAGTATCTCGTTGATCTCCGCGAGCATCAAAATTGAGAGCGGGTAGTAGATAAGCGGTTTGTCGTAGATCGGCAAAAGCTGTTTTGATACGTTTTGCGTCATCGGATACAGTCTTGTTCCGCTGCCGCCTGCAAGAATAATACCTTTCATATTGTCATCTCCTTAGCTGTCTATATTATTTTCTGGGAGCCATTGTGAACAGATAAATGCAGAATATCGCGAACGGCAAAATGATTATGGTTCTTAGCCACAGCAGCGCTCTGCAACGCTTGTCGGCATTCATCTTTAGTGTGTACTTCTCGTCGGGGTGGTTGAACACAAGCAACAGTATTGCGCTGATGACCGCTATCGCTGAGAACATGGGCTGCAGATGGTCGTACAGCTCGTCCTTGTCCGCAAGGTAGTTGTCGATGTTCATATACTTGCCCTCGTCGGCATACTCAACCGAATATCCGAGCAGTCGCTGGATCGGTGACTTGTTTACGAATCGCACCTGGAACATCTGAGAGCCTCGCAAAATAAGCCTCATCATCAGCGACAGCTCCATCGAGAAGTCGAACAGTCCGTTGTAGAATACCATCTTGTCGTTTTGAACGATCAGGATAAACAGATACGGGATCAGTACGTCCAGACGGTAGAACGAGAACGGTGAGAACATTACATAGTCCATATACACAAGGCATATGATATAGATAACAAATTTCTTTGTCCTTACTTCGTCGGTAGTGAATGTCTCGTAAGAGAAATCGCGGGTGTATGAATATAGATAAATCAGCACCAAAAACAGCGCGAAGAACGAGAGCGCGCCGAACTGGGTGTTCAGGTTGCCGGGGAACATCTCGTTGAGCATCTTTTTGGCAGGGCCGGTGTTCATACTTTCTTCGTACCCCGGAGCCCCGTAGAAAAACAGCTTTTGAGCAATCATTCCGCTCATTCCGATAACGAGCTTGTAGAATATTTTGTAAATCTTCTTTTCTATCAGCAGCAGCACGGCGATATATGCCAGCACGAAGAACGGTTTTATCGCTATCGTCAGCGCCGACCAGAAGATGAACCACTTGAACTTTTTATTGAACAGGCAGTGCACCGCGATGATCGAGGCGCAGATCATAAAAATCTCGTTTTGTCCGGAATAGCAGACCGAGATATAGAAGTAGATCGAGCTTGCTGAGAGGAACGCCGCCCAGATACCCTTGTTTTTGTCGCCGGTGATCTGAACCGTTACCTTTTTGGCGTAGATCATTGTTACGACTGAAATGATAACAAGGAAGAACTTTGAGTAGGTCAGCATCCACGCCGAGTCGACTATCTTGTGTCCCGTGAACTTTTCTATAAGGAAAAGCGGGAAGTTCCAGATCGACCAAGGAAGCACTGACATAAGCTCGGAACCCATATGCGTGTGGTGAACCGACCATACGTTTTCAGCCGTGTACTCATAGAAGTTTCTGATTCCGCCCTCGCCGAACAGAACGTGCCAAAAGTTTACCGACCATTGGGTAAGACTTTGCAGATCCCAGGTTGACGAGGTGAAAAAGACAAACGCTCCCGTTGCGATGGCAAGCAGCCACTCCGCAAGGAAGATCTTGTCAGATTTGTACCTTTTGATTAATCCGTTAACAACTTTCATAAACTACCTCTTAGTCCAAAAGTATTATGCAAAAAGTATTATGCAAACAGTCCGGCAATAGCGTTGAAAATATCGCCGCCGAAGGAAAAGACCACGATGCCTATCATAATCAGCAGCATTCCGATTATTTTTTTGGCGGTGAACTTCTCTTTCAGGAATATATATCCAAGCACTCCGACAAAGATGTAGCCGGCGCTCTCGAAGATCGGACCCGCCGAAACGTCTACATATTTGTAGCAGTACATAGTGATCATCATTGAGCAGAAGAACATCCCGTAGGCTATTATTACCAGCGGATTAAGGTATTCTTTAAGCCTGCTGTCGTATGTTCTGTCTGCGCTTTTTTTAAGCAGTATCTGCGAGATCGAGGAAATTAACACCGAGCACAGAAACACGCCCGAAAAAATCAGGGTCAACATATCTTTACTCATTGCTCGACACCACCAATACTACGCCCGGCAATACTATCAGCGAGCCGACGATTTTATACCAAGTGATCTGGTCGCTCAAGAACAGAGCGCCCCAGAGCATTCCCCAGACGATGCAGATAGCCTTGTTGGTGAACGCCACGGTCAGCGGCAGCTTTTTTAGCACCTGCTGCCATACGATGGCGTAAATCCCCAAACACAGCACCGCAAGTCCTGCGAAAAGAAAAAAAGTGAAAATCGAAAATTCTTCGCCCTTTGCTTGCGCATCCGTCTGGAACGCGAGCTTCATAAACACGCCTACGAACGAGTAGAGCAAAAGTATGAAGTGCAGCACCGCAAAGGTTTTTATATCGAATTTTTTCTTGTTGTTATCCATTGTGCTTGTCCTCAACGCCTACGGTTCTCCTGATTACATACTGCGGAGAACGGTTGATACTGATGTATATCCTGCCGACATATTCGCCGATCATACCGAGCAGCAGCATTATCATACCGCCGATAAACAGCATGGCAGCCATTGTCGAGCTGTAGCCCAACGGGGCGTCGGGATGAATGAAGAATTTATTGATGATAACGTAGATCCCGTAAATAAATCCGATCACCGCCACAATAACGCCGACGAAGGTCGCGATGCGCAGCGGCTTGACAGAAAACGCGGTGAAGCCGTTGACCCAGAGCAAAAGCAGTTTGCCTATGGTATAGCCTGACTTGCCCTCAAGACGCTCGCGGTGATGAACGGGAACGTTCTTTACTTTGTTTGTAACTCTCAGCAAAAGTCCGCTGATGTAGGGGAAGGGGTTGGGGTAACGGAGCACCTCGTCAACAACATAGCGCTTGCAGGCAAAGTAGCTCATGATTTTGAGTTTTTTGGGCTTGCCGATAAGCCACTGAGCCATTTTGTCGTTGACCTTGCTGCCGAAGTTCCTAAAGCCCGAGTGCATTTTGTCCTGATACTCCGCAAAAACCAAGTCGCAGGAGTTGTCAAGAGAGTCGATCAGCTTGAACATCTCGTTGGCGGGGGTCTGTCCGTCGTCGTCAAGAGCGACCGTGATGTCGCCCGTTACGAACGAAAAGCCCGTCATTATCGCTGAATGTTGACCGAAGTTGCGCGCGAGGTCGATGCCCTTGATGTGGGGATTCTCCTCGGCGAGCTTTGTAATAACGTCAAACACCTTGTCGGGAGAGCTGTCGTTTACGAGGATTATCTCGTAATCGTATCTGCCGTCCGCCTCAACGGTAGGTTCCCTCATACTTAAAGCCCGCTTTCTCGTAGCTCCTGACAGCCTGCTTGTTGTCGGCAAAAACTCTCAGGAACACGCGGTTCATTTTGAGCTCTTCAAACGCGTACTCAAGCGCGAGCCTTGCGGCGGCTGAGCCTATGCCCTTGCCGCGGCAGCTGTCCTCGCCGATAAAAATGCCGTACTCGCATTTTTTGTTGTCGTTGTCGATATCGCGCAGATATACCGAGCCGACGTCTTTGCCCGCCTCGGTGTCGACGATTATGAACTGAGCCACGTCGCCGGTCTCAACGCGGTTGTGCAGCCAGTTGAGGTGAGCCTCCTCGGTCAGCGGAGTCCTGTAAATAAAGTGCTCGTAAACCGAGGGAGTATTCCTCCACCTTACTATGTTGGCGGTGTCCGACTCGGTCATCGGACGTATTTTAACATTCTTGTTCATAAATTAACCCTTATAAAATTCGATTACTTTCTCGATCACCTTGTCGGTCTCGCTCTCGCTGAGGCCGTAGTACATCGGCAACCTTACAAGCCTGTCGCTTTCCTTGGTTGTGTATTTGTCCTCGCCGACGAACTCGCCAAACTTCTCGCCCGCAGGAGCGCTGTGGAGAGGAACATAGTGGAATACAGCCATAACGCCGTTCTCTTTAAGGAATGAGATAAGCTTAGTTCTGGTTTCAAGGTCTTCGGCCTTGAGGTAGAACATATGAGCGTTGTGCTTGCACTCCTCGGGGATGAACGGGCGGGTAACAAAGCCCTCTTGCTCGAGCTGTTCAAAGCCCTTGTAATATCTGTCCCAAGCAGCAAGCCTGTCGTTGTTTATCTTGTCCGCTTCCTGGAGCTGAGCCCAGAGGAAAGCGGCGTTCATATCGCTGG
This sequence comes from uncultured Ruminococcus sp., assembly GCA_902798605.1. The sequence continues at coordinate 4,606 of CADBXH010000105.1, forward strand.
GAAGGTAGGACGAACCCGCCTCTACCCAGGTGTATTTGTCTATCTGTCCGCGCAAAAAGCGGCTTCTGTTCGTACCCTTTTCGCGGATTATCTCTGCGAGCTCAATGTCGTCCTCGTTTTTGATGAGGAGCGCGCCGCCCTCGCCCATGCTGTAGTTCTTTGTCTCGTGGAAGGAGTAGCAGCCGTAGTCGCCAATCGAGCCGAGAGCCTTGCCCTTGTATTCGCTCATAACGCCCTGAGCCGCGTCCTCAACTACCTTGAGGTCATGCCTATTTGCGATGTCCATTATGGTGTCCATCTCGCAGCCTACGCCCGCGTAGTGAACGGGAACGATTGCCTTGGTCTTGTCGGTGATCGCGTCCTCAATGAGTTTTTCGTCGATATTCATCGTGTCGGGACGAATGTCGACAAATTTTATTTTTGCGCCGCGCAAAACAAAAGCGTCGGCGGTGGAAACAAACGTGTATGAGGGCATAATCACCTCGTCGCCGGGCTTGATGCCGAGCAACAGCGCAGCCATCTCAAGCGAATGAGTGCATGAGGTCGTCAGCAGTGCCTTTGACGCTCCGGTCTTATTCTCGAGCCAAGCGTTACAGTTCTTTGTAAATTCACCGTCGCCGCAGATTTTTTGATTGTTAACGGCTTTTTTGATATAGTCAAATTCGGTGCCTAAAAAAGGCGGTTTGTTAAAAGGTATCATACTATCACTTTCCTCTGCCTGATTATTACATAATTTTACATTTTAATTCAATTATCATTATATTATAAATACTTATAAAAGTCAATAAAACAAAGCCCCTTTTAGAGCCGTTTTGACACGATTTTCCGATTTCAACAAACGGGCAAAAAAACGCGATAAACCGTTTACTAAATTAAGCGAATTTTATAAATCTCCATTTGTAGAACTTATACAAAATCATCGCGCTGATTACAGAGGACAGAGTTTTTTGATAAGTTTTTCTTTCGTTATTATTAACAAATCCCACACTTCAAATTCGTGCAAAATGACAGGAGAAGAAACACAAAAACCGAGGCTGACCAAAATGATCAGCCTCGTGATGGGATATATTAAATAGGAGAGAAAATGAATAAAACATCTGCCGCATAATACGGAGTGTATCTTAAACTACCGTGTTAAGATAATCAATTATTTCTTTTTCGGTCGTGAAGCTCATAACCTTTTCGGCTACGGCGTCTGCTTCTGCCTTTGTCCACTTGGCTATGTTCTTTCTGACCTTCAGCACGGACGGAGCCGAAACGCTGAATTCTGTCAGTCCGAACGAGATGAGCAGCGGGATCATCTGCGGGTTGGCTGCCGCCTCGCCGCACATACCTACGGGTATGCCCTTGCTCCTTGCGCAGGTGATTATCCTTCTTATCATTCTCAGTACGCTGGGCTGGAACGGTGAGTAGAGGTACTCAACATCGCTGTTGCCCCTGTCAGCCGCCATGGTGTAGCCTGTCAGGTCGTTTGTGCCTATGCTGAAAAAGTCAGCTTCATCGGCGAGCAGATCGGCAATAACGCCCGACGCGGCGGTCTCTGTCATAACGCCGACCTGAATGTTCTCGTCAAACGCGATATCGGACGCGCGCAGGTCGTTTTTGGCTTCTTCAACCAGAGCCTTGCCCTCGCGGAGTTCCTCGACAGCCGTGATGAGCGGGAACATAATGCGGATGTCGCCGAACGCGCTCGCGCGTAAGATCGCCTTGATCTGCGACTTGAACATATCGCGGTTCTTCAGGCAGTAGCGGATAGCGCGGAAGCCCATAAAGGGATTTTCCTCTTTTTCGAGCCCGAGGTAGGGTATCTCTTTGTCGCCGCCTATATCGAGAGTCCTGATGATGAGCGGTTTGCCCTTGAGTATCAGCGACGCCTGCTTGTAAGCGTCAAACTGCTCGTCCTCGGTGGGCAGAGAGCTTCTGTCCATAAACAGGAATTCCGTCCTGAAAAGTCCGACGCCCTCGCCGTCCGCTTCGACCGCCTTTACGGCGTCCTTGGGGGTGCCGATGTTGCAGAACAGCTCGTACTCGGTACCGTCGGCGTCCGCGGTGGATTTACCTCTGAAGTTTTCAAGCTCGCGGCGCTCGCGTAAAAACGCCTCGCGCTTTGCCGAATATTCGTCGATCAGCGCCTGATCGGGCGCTGTGATAACGTCGCCTTTATCACCGTCAACGATTACCTGCTCTCCGGTTGACAGTTGAGCTACCGCGTTGGGAACGCTTAGCGCAGCGGGAATCTCGAGCGCTCTCGCCAAAATAGCGGAGTGAGAGGTCTTGCTGCCTGTCTCGGTGATGATGCCGACGATGTTTTCTTTCTTTATGCCCGCGGTCATTGACGGGGTAAGCTCGTGGCAAACAAGGACTGTGCCCGCGGGAGCGTCGCTGATTTTTACCTCTTCAACGCCGAGCAGGATAGACAGAATACCGTCGCGGATATCCTTTACGTCCGCCGCGCGCTGCATCGTAAGGTCGTCGCCTGTTGCCGAGAACATATCAATGAACATCTTGCAAACCTGTTCAACCGCCGATTCGGCGCACTGGTTTGCCTTGATGAGATTTTCGATCTCGCCGCCCATAAACGGGTCGCGGATAATGGCGATGTGGCCGATCAAAATCTCGGCCTCCTTTTCGCCGGTTGACTGACGGATAGCGTCCGCCTGAGCCATAGTGTTGTCACAGAATTTGTCGACCGAGTTGCGGAGCCGCGCAAGCTCGGCTTCAATATCGGTTACCTCTTTCGGGGTGTATTCAAGGGATTGTTCCTTGATGATCATAACTCTTCCGATGCCAATACCCTCGGAAGCGCCGATACCGTTTAGCATTTTGATCACCTCGTTTTTACTAAAGGCAACACCGCACGATTCGCGGTGTATGCCTTGTTTGAATCTTATTCCGTCGGGCTGCCCCAAAAATCTCGGCAAGGCGTCGGCCTTCCCTCAATTTGTTTGTGCGCCATGACGAAAATTTTTGCTTCGCAATCCGCACGCCTGAATCGTACGGTATTGCCTATAATCAAACTACGGTGTGTAGAAGTTGGTTCGTTTATGCTTCGCCGAGTCCGCTCTCAATCATCTGAACGGCTTCTGCCAGCGCCTCGTTCTCGTCGGGGCCGTTTGCCACGATCTCAACCTCGCTGCCGCACTTGATGCACGCCGCGATGATGTTGAGCAGGCTCTTTGCGTTGTAGTCGTTGCCGTTGAATTTGATCGTTACGTCAGAGGTGTACTTAGCCATTGCCTGAGCGAATACCGAAGCCGGACGCATATGAAAGCCCTGAGCGTTGATGAGTGTTACTTTTTTGGATACCATAATGATTTCTCCTTTTGCAGTTTACTAAATTATTTTTTCCCGCCGTTGCCCTCGAATGAAAACACCGGCGGGCTTTATTCGTTGATTATGTTTTATATCAGAGCGTTTTTGCTGTTTCCTCTTTCGGGAGAGGCCTCTTGAGGATGAGCAGCATAAGCATACCGAGCACCGAACCGATAAGCAGAGCGAGGAAGTACATCAGCGGGTTGCCGATCGTGGGCAGTACAAAGATACCGCCGTGAGGAGCCATAAGAGTACATCCCCAAAGTGCTGACAGCGCGCCTGCCGCCGCCGAGCCGACTACGCAGGACGGGATTACCTGGAGCGGATGACTTGCCGCGTAGGGGATAGCGCCCTCTGTGATGAAGCTGAGACCCATAATGAAGTTTACGGGACCGCTCTTTCTCTCTTCGGGTGTCCATCTGTTCCTGAAGATAGTTGTCGAAAGCGCGATAGCGATCGGGGGAACCATACCGCCGACCATAACGGCAGCCATAATGGTGTAGGATGTGTTATCAGGGTGGTTTGTAAGCAGTCCGAGCGCTGTTACATAAGCAGCCTTGTTGAACGGGCCGCCCATATCTATTGCCATCATTCCGGCAAGGAGTGCGCATACGGGAATAATTAAACCGCTGTCTTTCATCATTGTGATAAAGTTGGTCATAGCCTGGTTTACAATACCCATTACGGGGTTAACGGCGCACATCATAACAGCTACAATGCCCAAGCCTGCGAGCGGATAAAGCAAAATAGGTTTAATGCCTTCAAGCGCTTGCGGTAAATGGCTGCATAGCTTTTCAAACATTTTGAGCAGCCAGCCTGCGATAAAGCCTGCGAGCAGAGCGCCCAGGAAACCTGAAACAGCCGTTTTGTCTCCTGCGGGTGCCAGGAAGGTCGAGCCGTTAGCGGCGAGGAAACCGCCGACCATACCGACAAGCAGACCGGGACGATCTGCGATAGATCTGGCGATGAAACCTGCAAGAATAGGCAGCATCAAGGTGCTCATCGCAAAGCCGCCCATCGTTTTGAACCATGCGGCAACGGGTGTTACCGAACCAAAGATGTTTTCACCGGCATCATTGTATGCTGTTGCGGCGTCAACGCCTGAGAACGAGTCGATCAGGAACGCGATAGCGATAAAGATACCGCCGGCTACAACGAACGGAAGCATATGAGATACGCCGTTCATCAGGTGTTTGTAAAGCTTTCTTCCGAAGCTTTCGTTATCGGCGGGTCCTGTCGAAGCGCTTGCCGCCTTATCAGACTTGAATACGGGAGCCTCGCCGTTGATGATCTTGTTGATGAGTTCCTCGGGCTTGTGGATGCCGTCGGCTACCTTTGTTGAGTATACGGGCTTGCCGTTGAAGCGAGCCGTGTCTACGCTCTTGTCGGCGGCGATGATGATGCCGTCGCAGTTAGCGATCTCCTCTGCGGTCAGTATGTTCTTTGCGCCGCCGGAACCGTTTGTCTCAACTTTGATAGAAATGCCCATCTCTTCGCCTGCCTTGGCGAGAGCCTCGGCTGCCATATAGGTGTGGGCGATACCTGTCGGGCAGGCTGTTACCGCCAGTACGCGGTAGCCTGATTTTTGCTCA
>CADBXH010000106.1 GCA_902798605.1 uncultured Ruminococcus sp.
ACAGAGCGGAGTGCGTTTATATTCAACTAATGCACGGGCTTGATGAGTGCAGTGACGAGGACTAGTAATCAAAAAAGGCTTTGCAGAAATGTGATGGAGTTATCTCCGCCTATGTGTGCAGGTGGAGATAATTCTCTCTATCTTCCGCTTCTCATCTTCCGATACTCCGACGGTGAAACACCAACGTGCTTATGAAACAGCCTGCTGAAATAAAGAGCGTTATCATATCCGACAGCCTCGGCAATTTCAGAAATATTGTATTCGGTGGTTTCCAGCAGACTTTGTGCGTTTGCCATTCGTAGGGAGAGGATATACTGCATCGGAGTAACCTTCAGAATTTGCTTGAAGCTTCGTATAAACCAACAAGTGCTCATATGACGTGACTCGGCGTATTCATCAATGTTCAGAGGCTTGTTGTAATTTTCATTGAAATAATGGGTAGCACGTTCAATCTCGTTCTGAATGTCGCTGCCCGATTTTTTTCCTTCTTTGATATAACGGTTAATCATAATGAAGATATGGCGCAACGTAATCGCAATCAATTCCTCGTAATTCTGACGGCACAGTTGCAGCTCCTGAATAATCTGACGATACAGCCACGCATAATCGGGAGAATTTCCTGTATAGAACACGTTTTTATTATTCGGTATTTCGTAGTTATCCAGAATACCCTCTACCATTCGCCCCGTGAAATGCACCCAGTAAACCTCGGTTTTTTCGGGAGCATAATAATAGTAAAATTGTATCTCACCCGGTCGGAAAAGTATCATATTTCCCTCAGTTATGATTGTTTCTTTTCCCTGCAGACCATCAAAATAGAAATGTCCCTTGCCTTTGGCTATGTATAAAAGCTGATAGTCACGTCTGCCTGTGGGACGCTCCGTTGAAACAACAGGGCGGCTGTGCACACGATAATATCCGCAGCTTGTAACAACAAGTGATTTGCTTGTATCAACCATATCATTCAGAGAATTGTGTAAATACGCAACGTTTGTAAACATAACCATAACTCCTTTCGTTTTTATCAGTATAGCATATTATAAGCTGAATTTCAATGTTTTTGTATCATTTTGTGCATATTTTAGTCTATTGTGTTTATAGCTTACGCTTAAAAACCGTGTTAGAATATAATCAGGAAAAACAAAGGCGCCTTTAAACGGAAACAGTATTCACCCGTTATGTGAGTGCTGCTTCGGTGCAAAACTCGAGACTTGAAAAGGCAAACGAAGACTGGGACAAGGCTCACAGCAACTAAGGAGGAAATATCATGAAACCTACACTTGAATGGCTCGCAAATCCTGAAATATATGAAGTTAACCGTGAAAAGGCACACTCAGACCATACATATACAACAAAGGACGGAAATCTCCGTCAGAGCCTGAACGGTACTTGGAAATTCAACTACACCGAACATCCCGACAGCAGACCTGCTGACTTCTACAAGACAGATTTTGATGTAACAAGCTTTGATGACATCATCGTCCCCGGACACATTCAGTTACAGGGCTACGATAAGCCACAGTATGTAAACACACAGTACCCTTGGGAGGGTCACGAACAGCTTGTACCTCCGCAGATACCAAAGAAACGCAATCCTGTGGGAAGTTATGTTAAGTTCTTTGACGTTGACAAGGAACTTCTCGGCAAGGAAACCTTTATCAGCTTTCAAGGCGTGGAAACTGCAATCTATGTATGGCTCAACGGCGAGTTTGTAGGTTACTCCGAGGACAGCTTTACACCTTCCGAATTCAATATTACTCCTTATCTCAAGGAAAAGAACAACAAGCTTGCGGTTGAGGTTTACCGTTACAGCACAGCAAGCTGGCTTGAAGACCAGGATTTCTGGAGGTTTTCGGGCATCTTCCGTGACGTGTATCTTTACGCTGTTCCTGAAATTCACGTTCGTGATATGAAGGTTATCGCAGACTATGATTACGAAAACGGCAACGGTATTCTTGCAACCGAGCTTGATATTATCGGCGACAGCGATTATGAAATAAAGCTTACTCTCACTGACAAGAACGGTATCAAGGTGTATGAGGGCAATACTGCAAATGTATCAGCTTCGATACCTGATATTATGCCTTGGAGTGCAGAACAGCCCAACCTCTATACATTAACTGCTGAGATTTCATCAGATAGTGAAATTATTGAAACCGCTGAAACAAAGATCGGCTTCCGTACCTTTGAGTTGAAAGACGGCATTATGTGTCTGAACGGCAAGAGAATTGTTTTCAAGGGCATCAACCGTCACGAGTGGAACGCAGAGGGCGGCAGAGTTGTTACCGAGGATGATATGCTTTGGGATATCCGCTTCATGAAGCAGAACAATATCAACGCAGTCCGCACCTGCCACTATCCGAACAACTCTCTTTGGTATCAGCTTTGCGATGAGTATGGCATTTACCTTATTGCCGAAACAAATCTCGAAAGCCACGGCACTTGGCAGAAGATGGGTGCTTGTGAGCCGTCAATAAATGTTCCTGCTTCACTTCCCGAATGGAAGGAAGCCTGCCTCGACAGAGCAAGGTCAATGTATGAGCGTGACAAAAACCACGCAAGCGTGCTGATATGGAGCTGCGGAAACGAAAGCTACTGCGGTGATGATATTGCGGCAATGGCTGACTACTTCCACGAGGTTGACAGCACAAGACTTGTTCACTACGAGGGTGTTGTGTGGAACAGAAAATACGACCACATCACCGATATGGAAAGCAGAATGTATGCAAAGCCTGACGAGGTTGAGGAATACCTGAAACAGAACACAGGAAAGCCCTACATCAGCTGTGAATACATGCACGCTATGGGCAACTCCCTCGGCGGTATGAAGCTTTACACCGACCTTGAAGATAAATATGAAGCATATCAGGGCGGCTTTATCTGGGACTACATCGACCAGTCACTTTACAAGGACGGAGTGCTTGTTTACGGCGGCGATTTTGATGACAGAGCAAGCGATTACGGCTTCTGCACAAACGGTATTGTTTACGCTGACCGTACATATTCTCCAAAGGTAAGCGAAGCGAAGCGGCTCTACTCCAACATCAGAATGAGTCTTGAGAACGGTGTGCTGACCGTAGAAAACAGAAACCTTTTCACTGATACAAGCGGATATATCTTCAAGGTAACTCTTGAAAAGGAGGGCGACAGCCTCAGTGCAGAGGAGCACCGCCTGAACATCTCCGCAGGGGAAGCAGGCAGCGTGAAGCTTGGTCTGGATATTCCCGAAAACGGCGGCGAATATGTTCTGACAGCCAACGCAGTTCTTGCAGAGGACACGATCTGGGCAGAAAAGGGACACGAGATATCCTTTGCACAGCAGATCGTAAAAACTCCCGAGATCACAGCCCCGATGACTGCTCATAAGGCAGAGATAGTGTACGGCGATTTCTGTATCGGAGTAAACGGCGAGGGCTTCTCGATGCAGTTCGACAAGCGTGAGGGCGGCGTAAGCTCGCTGGTCTACAACGGAGTTGAGTACATCACAAGAGCGCCTAAGGTAAGCTTTTTCAGAGCGCACACCGATAACGATACAGGCGCGGGCTACCCTTGCGAGAATGCACAGTGGCAGATCGCAGGAAAATGTGCAAAGCTTCTCGGTTTTGAAACAAAAGAAAACGCTGACAGCCTTGAAGTAACATTCAAGTTCCTTGCACCCACTGTTCCGTCATTTGAATACAAGGTTACATATATCGCATATTTCGACGGCAGACTTGGCGTAAAGGCTGAGTATGACGGAGTAAAGGGACTTTCCGATATGCCAGTATTCGCAATGGATTTCAAAATGAAGAAGCAGTATGACAAGTTCACATTCTACGGAATGGGTCCTGATGAAAACTACATCGACAGAAACAACGGTGCAAGACTTGGTGTATACACATTAACTGCACTGGAAAACTTCACAAAGTATCTTAACCCACAGGAATGCGGCAACAGAACAGGCGTGAGATATGTAAATGTATATGAAGAAAACGGAGCAGGTCTTAATTTCACAGCAACAGAAAATCCCTTTGAAATGAGTGTTCTTCCATATAACGCATACGAGCTTGACAACGCTATGCACCGTGACGAGCTACCTGACCCAACTTACACTTGGGTACGCATTGCCGCAAAGCAGATGGGCGTTGGCGGCGATGACAGCTGGGGAGCGCCCGTACACAAGGAATTCAAGATAAACAGCGAAGAAGCAATGTCTCTTGAATTTATCGTATCTTCCCTTTGATATCATAGGAGATGATTTTATGAATATTACCGATACTTTACAGAGTATTGAAAACAATGAATTTACAAAAGTCTTTTCAGAGCTTTATGGTACAGACGATGACACTATGACATATCAGAAACAGCGCTATCTTGACGCAGTAAGCAGCTTTGCAAAGCTGTATCCCGACAGAAAGGATATCCGTATCTTCTCCGCATCCGGCAGAACTGAAATCGGAGGCAACCACACCGACCACCAGCACGGCTGCGTGCTGGCGGCGGCTGTAAATCTTGATGCTATCGGCGTTGTAGCCTTTCATAATGACGGAGTTATCCGCATTAAATCCGAGGGATATAATCCTTTCACTGTAAATATGAGCGATATTTCCGTTCAATCGGGTAATACAGGCACAGCCGCAATCGTAAGCGGTATAGCGACAAGATTTATGGATATGGGTGTTAAAATCGGCGGTTTTGATTTATATTGCACCTCTGACGTAATCTGCGGAAGCGGAATTTCTTCATCAGCCGCTTTTGAAACGCTGATTGGTACAATAATAGATACCTATTATAACGATAATAAGGCAGGAGCAGTTGAAATCGCAAAAATCGGACAGTTTGCCGAAAATGTTTATTTCGGCAAGAACAGCGGTCTTATGGACCAGATGGTTTCTTCTGTGGGAGGCTTGGTGTTCATCGACTTTTCAGATACGGAGCAGCCAAAGGTTGAATGCTTCAGCTGTGATTTTGAGGAATACGGCTACTGCCTTTGCATTACCGATACAAAGAGCAGTCACGCTGACCTTACTGATGATTATACCGCAATCAGAAATGAGATGGAGAATATTGCAAAGCATTTCGGCAAGACCCATCTGAGATTTGTGAATGAGCTTTTATTTTACAATGAAATTCCGAAGCTCCGTGAAACCTGTTCTGATAGAGCAATAATCCGAGCAACGCATTTCTTTGAGGAAAACAATCGTGCAAAATTTGAAGCTTCTGCTTTGAAAGATGGAAACTTTGAATACTTCCTTGAGCTTGTAAGGCAGTCGGGACGTTCTTCAGAAGCGTATCTTCAGAATCATTATTCCTGCTCCGACCCTGAAAATCAGGCAATAACCCTTGCTGTTATGCTCAGCAGAAGATTTCTTGGCAATAGCGGAGCAGTAAGAGTACACGGCGGCGGTTTTGCAGGAACAATTCAGGCATTCGTTCCCGTTGGTCTTGTTGATGACTATATCAATGAAATGAACAGGATTTTCGGAGAAAAATCTTGTACAAAAATGAAAATCCGTCCCGTAGGCGGTGTAGAGATTACTAAGGAGTGATTTTATGGCTATTCTGGTACTTGGCGGAGCAGGCTATATCGGCTCACATACCGCACTTGAACTTGTAAAAGCAGGAAACGAAGTTGTTATAGCAGATAATCTTGTTACGGGATATCGTAAGGCGATTCCCGAAGGGGCAAAATTCTATGAAGGCGACCTCCGTGATTTTGACTTCCTCAACAAGCTTTTTCAGCAGGAGAAAATCGACGCTGTAATTCACTTTGCGGCTTACTCCCTCGTTGGCGAGAGCGTTACAAATCCGCTGAAATATTACGACAACAATCTTTATGGCACTAAAGTGCTTCTCGAAGCAATGGTGAAGAACAATGTGGGCAAAATCGTGTTCTCATCAACAGCCGCTACATACGGCGAACCTGAGAATATTCCTATTCTTGAAACCGACAGAACCTGTCCGACAAACCCATATGGCGAAACAAAACTTGCTATGGAAAAAATGTTTAA
>CADBXH010000107.1 GCA_902798605.1 uncultured Ruminococcus sp.
ATGACCAATTTGTATTTCTTTCATCTGCATGCCTGCTATTCGATATTTCAAAATTTCTTTTGTGCAGGTATACAATTTTTTGTTGTTCTGAATAGTTACCTTATCTTTAGTCAAATATAATATATCTAGTGATATTCCAGAGGAATCAGTTTGTTCTATATTAAAAGATTTACCTTCTGTTGAATGTGATGAATTAGCAAACATATTGAATACAAAACAAACAACAGCCACCATCGGGTTTAACCATGGTGGCTGAAATACTTTATTCTATTATTGCCTATCTTCTTAAACTATAATTTCTGGATTTTTCTCAATAATCTTTTTCAGCAAATGCCCTTCACAAATTATCGGCAACTTATCTCATAAGCTTGACTGCTTCCAATAAATCCTTTCTTGTTAAATCATCCAAATAGGAATCATAAAGCAATCGCGGTTGATTGCGGAAAGCTCCTCACGCAGGCACAGGATCGCTCCTGTTCCACGCGGAGTTGACGCCTTATCAAGCACCTTGAACGCACTTGCCAGCGAAGGGCTCGGCGAGGTGCTTTTCTTTATCTCAAGAGGATGAAGCTCACCGTCACTTTCGATCACCAAATCAATCTCGTTCGAGTCTTTATCGCGGTAATAGTGCATAATAAAATCTTTTGCGCAGTTATAGTAAGTCTTGCGAATTTCTGCAACGGTGTAGTTTTCAAGTATCGCGCCGTTGATTGCGCCGTTCATCAAAATCTCGGGACTGCTGTATTTTGTCAGATACGCAACTAAACCTGTATCAAAAAAGTACATTTTCGGAGTCTTGATCGTGCGCTTCAACAGGTTGTTTGAATAAGGGCGCAGAAAGAAAATCACTTCTGATTTTTCCAGTACTGACAGCCAGCGTTTAGCAGTATCGTCGCTGACGCCGACGTCTGTTGCGATATCGTGAACATTCAGCATTTGTCCCGCCCTGCACGCCGCCGCACGGATAAAGTCGGCATACAGCAACTTGTCGACGCCGGGAATCATATCTGACACGTCACGGTCAATATAGCTTTGAACATAAGAGCTGTAAAAAACGTCACGGTCGGTATATCTGCCGCTGCGGTGACCGGGCATAGCGCCGTGCCATATACGTTCAAATATCTCAGTAGCGCTTGCTTTTTTGAGAGTTGTTTTTCTGCTGTTTAGGGATTTAAGGTTTACCGCAAACGGAGAGGTCTCGACGTTGCCGTAAAGCTCCGACTGTGAGAGCGCGGACATATGAAGAATGGCCGTTCTGCCTGCCAAAGATTCCTGAGCTAAATCCATTAATCGGAAAGATTGCGAGCCTGTCAGCCAATAGGAACCGGGAACAGCGCCGTTATCAACCTTTATTTTTATATACGAAAAAAGTTCCGGAGCATACTGCACCTCGTCAATCAGTACAGGCGCGGGATGCAGCTCCAAAAACAGCGCAGGGTCAGACTTAGCGAGGCGGCGCTCTTCCATATCATCAAGGCTGACTTTGGATCGATCGGTACCATCCATCAAATGCTCAAGCATTGTTGACTTGCCGACCTGACGCGGACCAATCAACAGCAAACAACTGTATTCGCTGCTGATTTCAATAATTTTCTTTTCGAGTGTTCGTTTTATATATTTCATACAACCACCAGCTATAATAAGATACAATCTTATTATAGCCGAAAAAGAGTGCAAAGTCAAGCTGTCACAAGTTTGGTTTGTAAATCCGTTTTGTCTTATTCAGCCCTCTAAGTCATACTTAGATATATCGTCACATAGAAACAACTTGTTTTTACCGCTTACCTTCACTGGATTAAGCTTAATAATTTGTATCTAAATGTCAAATTATGGTATCAATTACTGCAGGTGCTGTTGTCAATGTGGAACCATAAATTTGTAAAAAGCACAGTTTTAGTTCGAATATAGAATTATAATGTAACTTTATGCAGTTTCTGAATGAATATTCGCCGATTTACAGATTTTTGGTCCCACGGCATCAATTTTGGTCTTAACCGGACAACAGCCTATTCTAACGAATCGGTTTTTTGTCAGATTTTAAGCCAAACATGCTGTTGTCATAGTCGAACCATATGGGCGAATATTTATTCATTCAATCAAAAAGTATACTTTTTATTCTGACCTCTGCCCTGCACTACAATCAGACCGTTATCGCGCATTTCTTTGAGGATCACATACGCTCTTGTACGCTTGACGCCGAGCAGCTTTTGCGCGGTCTCCTCGGTGATTGCGCCGTTTCTTTCGATATATTGAAGGATCGTTCTCTGTTGATCGTTCAATGCTTTCTCTTCGGATTTATCTGTAGAATAATAGTTTCGGTTCGGGAGAATGAGCTTAAAGGTATTTGGGGTAACGATAATCTCCGGTTTCTTTTCGCAATCCCTATACAGCGCGAAAATACGCCGTATCCCCGTTCCGTAGGATTCAATCAAATGGAGTCTGTGAAAGACTTCCGCAAGCTTGGGATTACGCGGCTGCGATATCCCGTTTTTAATATCCTCGGCAGAAAGACCGGGGAGCAATCCCCCAAGTGAAATGAACTCGATCTGTGATTCATTGATGTTGATGATAATGCTTCCGCCAAAGGCGTAGTCACGATGTACCAGCGCATTTAATAAAGCCTCTCTGATCGCCTCCTGCGGATAAGAATAGTGCTCTACCCTTTCAAGCCCCTTAAATTCGGCGTTATTTCGGTTATTCAGCATCAAATAGGAATACGCTTCATCAAGCTGCCTTAATATAGAACCGGTGAATTCCTTGCTGTCCAAAAAGCTCGTATTATCTTCATCCGCAAAAACAGCCGCCTTAATGCTGTGCCGACATTGATCGGATAAAAGCAGTCCCAAGTTCGTATATAGATCATTTGAATCGGTCGTGATACCCAAAACCCTGTATTTATTCTCGGAAAATGCAACACCATATTTCTCAAAGGCTTGTTTTGCCGACGCAAAGGTCAACTCCTGATTTAATGAACGAATACCCTCAAAAGAATCTCCGTCCGACATTTTGATCATCAACCGTATCTGATCCTCCGAAGCGGGTACGCTTGAAGCACCTTGACGTACATATACGCCGCTGGGCTTGATTCCTTTTGACTTCAAATAATAGGGCTTTCTCGCTCCCTCAGATATTTCAATTTTTATCACATTGTTTTCATTCAGTGAGTATTTGCAGAACACCGTAACATCCGGTGAGATCGCGTCACGTATCCCGTTCGTGAGCCTTGTATACATCTCGTCAACATCTGCAACACCTATCTCGTTTCCGTTATCATCGACTCCGATATAGATAACACCGCCGCCGTTGTTGGCAAACGCAATGACTTCTTTGTAAATATCTCCGGTTAATGCCGATTTGAATTCCGTATTTTCGTTTTCACACAGCATTTTTCGTTCACCTCACATTCAGTATAGTCACATTATAAACTGAATATTCACTTTTGTCAATGAATATGAATGAATTTATTCAGTATCTTCGGTATTCCTCCTCCGCTTCTTCTAATGTGAAGTTGGAAAACATGGCGCTGAGGGTATTGATAAATGCGTTTATTTCTTTATCAGAATAATCAAGCACCTTGCAGGTCTTGATGGCGTAGCCGATGCAGGCGGCGTTTGACCATTTGTTTATAGATATCCAATTCAAAAAATCGTCCCGATTCATACGATCACCTCTAAGAATGATTGTACGCTAATCGGGACGATTTATCTGTTGTTTTATGTCAGCATGGCTTCCTGTTCCAAACGAACTTTATTGCTGAGCATATAATCGATACAGTCGCGGCAGTCTGACAGTTTTTCTTGCTCTTTCAGCTTTTTCAATTTTTCCGCATAATCCTTTGAAAAAGTTTGGGTAAATGCCCGATAGTTCTGCAATTCCACAACACTCATGCGGTAGGGTTGTACTGTCGGCAGTATTTCAGTCCTCAGGCGCAGGAGCATACTGAATCCGCCGAGGTCGATGTCACCCCAATGGTACCACTGACAATCCGTCTGCATCGCAGCGGCGAGCATTTCAAACAAGCGTTTCTTTGCCTGACTGTATTGACCGCCGTGATAGACGACCAGTTCGTTTTCTTTATTCTGATACGCAAAGAAGTTAGCGCGGTTTTCGATTGTCAAAACACGTTCAACAGTTTTGGGGATGATGATATCTGCGGATTCGATCTCATTGGAATAGATACAAAAACCGTTTCGGAAAACACGCATATCATTTCCGTTGATGATGATCTCTCCGCGTAGCTCGAGCGACTCGGGATAGCGCGAAATGCCGATCATTTGCAGCAATTCCGCGTCTGAAAGCTCGCGGCTGACGTACTTGCGCATAATCGACAAAAGCATCGGCTTCATGCGCGATTCAAAGACCTTGGAAGCGCCGAAGCACTTTTCCGAAAAAACGCGCTCGGTCAATGACGTAAATGATTCGCTGTCAATGAACCGCAACATTCGATACAAATCGCCTCGTTCCGTTTTGTCGGAGGAAAGGCGGCTTCCTAACCGGCATTTCGTTTCCAAATAGTTTTTGATTTCGCTGTAAAACGCGAGGATCCAGTCGGTATTGACCGCTTCTATCTCCTGCTCCAGTTCCTGTATGACCGCTGT
This sequence comes from uncultured Ruminococcus sp., assembly GCA_902798605.1. The sequence continues at coordinate 4,599 of CADBXH010000107.1, forward strand.
AACAAGCAGCTTTGCCGACTGCCTGTTGACGATTTGATATGCCTTGTCGAGGTTGGAAAAATCCAGCCACACGCGTTTGATGATGTGATTTTGCTCGCCGCGCATCCACTCAAAACCTACGAGTTTTTCAGACTGCATAGCGGTCACGGTCTCATTGATCGCTGTCCTGACAATGTGATCGTCGATGTCGTAGGCAGGAAAATCCGTTTTGCCGGCATCATAGAAGCGCAGCAGCACCCGTCTGTCGGGCAGCTCTCCCTTTTGGAAGGCGGCGGTGCGCTCGTACTTATCAAGCAGAAGATTGATGATCTCCTTTTTCCAATACTCACTCATCGGTCAGTTCTCCTACTCTGTCCTTGTCAAACACCGTCACCTGCGAGGTCTTGCCGCTGCGCAGCACCAGCAAAATGCGGTCGACCCACGGCGCGATGTCGCCTGCTTTTTCTGTCGGCGTGGAGAGGATCACCTGAAAGCCGATTTTCCGCAACAACTGAATACTTTTCTCGATGCGTTCGCCGTCCATTTTGGAAAACGCCTCGTCAAAAATAATCAGGCGCGCGGTGTTGGCTTTTTTGTCGCGACCCATGCGGTAAAGCTGCGCGAAGGACGCCAGCACTGCGATGTAGAACGGCGTCTGCGTTTCGCCGCCGGACTTCTTGTCGATAGTGCGCGAAAGGCGCTGGCGTTCGCCGTCCTTGTTGATGACCTCGATATCGAAGGTGAGATACGTTCGGTAATCGGTGAACAGACTGATTCGCTTTTCGTATTCGCTCTGGTTGAGCGCGGAATTGCCCTCGCCGGTCATAACCGCGAACAGCTCGCTGATCTCCTCGCGGTATTTTTCGTTGAACTGATTCGTCATCAGCGCATAGCCACTCATTAGCATATCGTCGGTGATCATTTTGTAATACCGCTCATAATTACTGTTCGGCTCAACTTTGAAGTTGTAGGTGTCCTCGCCGAAAGAAACAGACGAGATCGCGTAATTCAGCTCCTTGATGTCGCGCTTGACAGAGCGGATCTTGTCGCTCAGCTTGCTGAGAAAATCCTCCTGGAATTCCTCCATCGCCTTTTTCTTGGTGTCCTCGATCCGCGTCAAATAATCGGGCAGGGTGTTTTCATTAATAACACGCAGCGCTTCGGAAAACTCGCGGTTATCCTCGGCATTGATGTCGTAGCCCATCTTGTAATCGTGATTAAATTTGGTGCGCTGGCTGATCAGGCTCTCTCGAAATCTGCTGACCGCATTGGCAGCGCGGCTTTTCTCACGCGGAAAGGCTTCTAAAATCTGTTT